>JAFGMF010000039.1 GCA_016927675.1 Candidatus Cloacimonadota bacterium | reverse complement strand
TCAGCTTTTTTATTGACCAAAAAAAACCGTTACCTGAATTTTAGAAAAAAATTCTACAAAAAGGAAATAGATGATTTTATATAAACTTTTTGCCGGCAAATACAGATATTTTTTTTATCCGTTTTTATTAACCATAACGATTCTGATGATTTTTTTCAGGATCGGTTTTCTCCACTACGAATCACCAAAAATATCAGAAGCAGACAAATACAGCTCATCTGAATTATCGGGAGCCATGATCTGGAACGCTTCAATTAATTCGGGAGTCCCCTGGCTTCTGGATACGGAGGTTTTCGATTCGCAATTACTTACTTCATTAAGGAATTCCATAGAAAAAGTAATAAACTGGCAAATCCTGATTTTAGTACTTGGTTCTCTGGGTATCTATGTTCTTTTAAGCTTTTTCAGGCTTTTTCCACCGATTTGTTTCCTTGCTGCTCTGCTATATTCTCTGACAAATTATATTCCCGTTTTACTAGGTCTTCAAGCCGAAAACATCCTGATCAGTCTGGCAGTATTTCCCTGGCTTATTCTTTTTGTCCATTACCTTTACGAAAGAAAAAGCCTGCTTGCTTTCGGCTTATTAACCTTTTTTCAGATCTTATTGATCAGACAGCTCTACCTCCCGGCAATCCATGCTTACCTGATCTTTACAGCTGTTTACATTATCCTGCGCTGGTTATTGAACTGGAATAATATTTTCGGTTTCATTCTTCTTTTTTTCGGCACTGTAGTACTGGCACTAATATCTCAGACACAGCCGCTGTTATATCTGCTGGATTTTTATAAATTTGCCCAGACATCCATTTTCACCTTATCCTTATCGGGAATCATGTTAATCTATCTGCAGATTGCCATACCGGTGATCTTTTCTTTATTGGTTGCCACTTTGTTTTCACTGAATTATAATCATAAGAAAAAAGCAGCTCAAATTACCCGAAACCTGATTTTCTTCTTGCTGCTTCTGCTAATCTTATATATCGCTTTCAACAGTTTTGTATTTGAACTGGAAATTCACCGCAAATATCTGCAGCCTTTTATCCTGTTGATGCTTTTTCTGCTGATCTCTCTAGCTTACCTGAGCAAGAGAATTATTAAACCTCTTTTTCTGATACTTCTTTTCCCGGTCCTGTTAGTGAATTTTTTATTTTCTCAAAATCAATTTTTCCGGAATCTGCAGAAACCGGAAAAAAATCTCGCATCATCCGCCATAACTCTTTCTGACGAATATCTTTTGAAAGACGAGGAAATTTTCCGGATCTTCCCCTTGGGACCGGAAATGAAGAATAATCGCTGGGCACTTCTACACCAGACAATCGGAGGGAATTATCAGATCTGCCTGAAAAGATATTCCGAAATCATCGACCATTGTCTGTATGCCGAATTGATCAATCGGGTACCAATCAACTGGAATATTCTCAACATGCTCAACGTGAAATACCTGATCTATAATGAGAAATTATCCCTGGATAACCTTGAATATGCCTATTATGATCTCATAGAAAAACAGACAATTTATCTGAATAAAAATTATCTCCCGCGTGCCTGGTTTGCATCCGATACATTAATAATCCATAACCCTTACCAGATCAGAAAAAAACTCAACTCACCCAGTTTTGATCCCAGCAAAACTGCAATTCTGGAGACAAAGCTGGAACACGTTGCCAGTCCTGTAAATTCACGAATAACTCTAACTGATCTCAAAAACGAATTTTTAAGTTTTGAGGTGGAGACCGACACCACATCTCTGCTTGTGATCAGTGAAATTTATTATCCCGCCCGGTACGGCTGGAATGCCTATCTGGATGGAGATGAAATCCCAATCTACCCGGTAAATTACATTTTACGGGGTGTGATAATCCCCAGCGGAATTCATCAACTGGAAATGAAATTCGAACTGGAAAATTTTTCACTGACCTGGTATATCTCATTGAGTGGCTTCATCCTCACTTTATTACTCCTCATTACCGGCGCCTATCTTTACCGGGTTAAGAATTACCGAGGTGAAATTGTCTATCGTCTTAAAAGGTGAACTCTATATAGTAGCAACTCCTATCGGAAATCCCGATGATATCACGCTCAGAGCGCTGAAGATATTAAAGGAAGCTGATCTGGTGGTCTGCGAAGAAAAACGCACAGGATCAACACTGCTTAAGCAATACGGGATAGAAACTCCTCTGGAGATATTGAATGAACACAATGAAGAAGAGCAGACGAAAAATCTGTTTGCAAAATTACTCTCTGAAGGTTTAAAAATCGCTTTGATCAGTGATGCAGGGACTCCTCTGTTCGCTGATCCCGGCAATATCCTCGTTGAATACTGTATTGATGCCAGAATACCCGTTGTACCAATCCCCGGTCCCTCATCTTTGATGGCAGCTCTGATGGTTAGCGGCCTGAAACTGGAACGTTTTTTATACTACGGCTTTCTGCATCCCAACAGACAGATGCGATTGCGGGAATTGAAAAAACTGCCGTCTGATTATGATCTAGTCCTGCTGGAAACACCCTATCGCCTGAATCAGCTGCTCACTGATCTGCAATCAGTAATGGGAAAATCCCGCAATGTGATTCTTGCCTACAGATTGACCTTCCCGGAAGAAAGGATCATCCGCAAAAACCTGGGAGAACTGATAAAAAAGGCATCATCTCTACCGAAAGGTGAGTTCGTGCTGATCCTGCCTGCTCAGGATCAAAGGAGCAGGAAATGAATATCAGAAAAAAGCTGAAACGCTGGCTGTTCATCATCAACTCAACTGCCGGCAGAGGTAAGACCGGCCGTAAGATCTGTAAACTGGTAAATCTATTAAATGAACGTGGATTTGATTATGATGTTGAAATTACCAAAGCTCCCCGACATGCTATAGAATTGACCCGCAACAAGATCAAAGACGGTTATCGCAAAATAGCCGCTGTTGGCGGGGACGGGACGATCAACGAAGTGGTTAACGGAATCATGATCAGTAAAAAATCTGACGAAGTAATCCTCGGGTTGATCCCGGAAGGCGGTGGTAACGATTTTTCCCGGAATTTCCGCATTCCAAGTGATCTGGAGAAAGCGGTAGACATCCTGGAAAAGGAAAATACCAGTCGTGTTGACGTTGGCAAAATTGAAGACTTTTATTTCATCAATGCCCTTGGACTAGGCTTTGATGCAAAAGTTGCAGAATACGCCGATAAGATCCGCTATTTAAATGGTCTTCCCCGCTACTTTCTGGCACTGATGCAGGCAATGCTCAAACTGAAACCTCATCGACTGTTTGTTAAGATCAATGAAGAATTGATGGATATCTCTACCCTCCTGGTAAGCGTCGGTAACGGTCTTTCCACCGGCGGTGGATTTCTGCTTACTCCGGAAGCTCAGGTGGACGATGGAAAATTCGATATCTGTGTGATCACCGAGGTCAAGTTCTTACGACTGCTCAAACTTCTTCCCACGGTGCTTACAGGAAAACACGTCAACGAGCCGGAAGTCAGGATAATCCACACCAGTCATCTGGAAATAAAATCCGATAAAAAACTGCCTGTTTATTATGACGGTGAACTTCCCAATCTGAAAAATCCATTCGAAATTATCATTGATCTGCTTCCGGGTAAGATCAACTTTATCTGTCCTGTAGTTAAAGATTAATGATTATTCTTGATGATCAATATTACCATGCTGGAATGCCTCAGCTGAGCATTGATCATCTCAAGTCTTTTTTTGGGGAGAGTTTATTATGAAGAAAATGGATTTAATTTTTCTATTATTTGCCGCAATATTGCTGAGTTCATTATCAGCTCAGCCCTGGCAACAGAATGATGCCCTGTTCAATCCAAGCGGTATTCCCAGTCTTTCTTTTTCCCAGCCGAGATTTGCCGATCTGGATGACGATGGAGATCAGGATCTGATACTTGGTAATATCAATGATGCCCCTTACTATTTCGAAAATACCGGCACGATGATATCACCTTCTTTCCTACTCGGGGAAGAAATTTTTTCTGACATTTCCTTCCTCGACGCTGAAATCGGAGTATGTTTTGATTTAGATGGCGACGGTGATCTGGATTTTGTCTCCGGGGGCTTTACCGGATTGAATTTCTTCGAGAACACGGCATCGGGTTTCCCGCCGGTTTTCGAGAAAATCGATAATTTCTTTGCCGGCTTGAACGTTGGCAGCTATCCTGTACCAGATCTGGCAGATATCGATAGCGATGGTGATTATGATCTGGTAGTCGGGCTCAGTGAAAACGGTTCCGTGAAGATTTACTATAATGTGGGAAGCGCATCTGCTGCACAATTCAGTGAAGCTCAGGTTCTGGAAATTGGTACAGCAGGCTTGTATGCCTATCCCAATTTCTGTGATCTGGATGCCGATAATGATCAGGATATCCTGGTTGGCAGAGATACTCACGGCTTCATCTACTACAGGAACGAAGGCGATCCAGTAAACGGTGACTGGCAGGTGGAAAGCTCGATATTCGCCGGACTGGGCAACGAAACCTACTGGAATTCCCCAGATCTGGTCGATCTGAACGGTGATAACATCTTTGATCTTGTTTTTGGATCTGCAGCAGGTCCGTTGAACTATTATATCAACAACGGAACTTCTCAGAATCCCGCCTGGCAGCTCAACACTTCTCTCTTTGGTGGTGTACTCGATGTCGGCGGAGCAAGTAATCCCGTATTCTTCGATTTTGATGATGACGGCGATCTTGACCTGATCAGCGGAAGTAATCTGGGTGATATCAAATATTTTACCAATACAGGAACATCTTACGCTCCGGCCTGGGAAGAAGACAGCAGTTATTTCAGCAGTATTGATCATTCCATTTATTCGGCAATCACGATCGGAGATGTGAATGGCGATGGTCTGCCTGATGCTATTGTAGGTGACCTGAGCGGAAATTTCTATTATCATCAGAACAACGGAAGCGGTTTTATCTTCCTGCCCGACGTCCTCTCCTTCGTCAATCTGGGCGGATGGTCATGTCCACGCCTGGTGGATATGGATTTCGATGATGATCTTGATATAATCGCAGGAAATGAAAATGGGAACCTGTTCTACTTCGAAAATCAGGGAACCCCGCAGTTAGCTGACTGGGTGGAAATACCAGGTTATTTCGGAAACATAGATGTCGGTTCAAACTGCGTACCGAGTTTGGGCGATCTTGATCTTGACGGCGACCTTGATGTCGTTACCGGTGATCTTCAGGGACAGGTTCAGTTCTTCGAGAATCTGGGCAGCCTCTGGAATGAGAATCCTTTTCCGGTTTACGGTATCTCCGGCGGACAGAACACAGCTCCGGCTTTTGTTGATCTGGATGGCGATGGAGATCTGGATCTCTGCCTTGGAAATTACGGCGGAACTTTCAACTATTTTGAAAATCTTCATCCGAACAGCGGCACAGGCAACCTTTTACCGCCAACAGCAGCTTATGATCTGAAGAACTACCCCAACCCCTTCAATCCCTCAGGAATCGGACGCAGTCCGTCCACAACGATCAGTTTTAATCTCAGCAGCGAACATAAAGAAACAGACGCACTGATAGTAAATGTTTACAATCTGAAAGGTCAGAAAGTTAAATCACTCCCAGTTACAGAGGTCGTTACAGCGGATAACTCTCGAAGTTGCACATTTTCAGTTGTCTGGGACGGTACTGATCAGGACAATCAACCTGTTTCATCGGGGATTTATCTCTATCAGCTCAGAATTGATAATAGGGCGGTGGCAAGCAGCAGGATGCTCCTGCTTCGCTGAAGTTACGACCCACTTCGTTTGTAATATTTGACCCGCCAAGGCTCGAAAATGAAGGGGGAGATGAGAGATGAGATTGGCTGGAATTGACTCAAGGCTCAGGCTTTTCGCCTGAGAATTGAGTTAAGAACAGCGATCTAAGAAGTGAGAATTCGGACTTAGCGGACTTGAGTCGCAGTGAGCGGAGCAAGTGTGACTCGAGGACGCCACACGAATAAAACCAAGACTTGAGTCGCAGTGAGCGGAGCGAGTGTGGTTCGAGAACGACCTGAAGAATAGAAGGAGTTTTCTGATGAAATCAAAAACTGAAAAACCGCGGAATTGCAAGTTGATCAAATCCCTTCTTACCAGTCTGATCGTCTGGATAGTTGGCTTGTTCATCTACATGCTGCCCGGATTTGCTCTCGCAATCAAAATGGGATTTGAACTTGGTCCTAAAAGTGACGATCCTGCTGCAGTAAGTCAACAGATCAGCGAGACCATTTCCCGAATGTATCAAGACAGCATTATTCTGTATATCGTTTATTTTGTTGTGCTGATTCTGCTGATCTTCTGGAGAGCCAGAATCATTACCTTAAAATATGAGAAAAACAGTCTTCTATGCAGTATCCTGGTAAGTTTCTTCCCCATCGTCACCAGTTTGATCTTCTTTTCAATGGTGGGATTCAACCTGTCATCATTAATCGTCCTTTTTGGATTTCTGGCAGCGGGATATCTGGGCGGAAATCGTCCAAAATCTCTGAAGAAAACTCATCCCGCCGATGAAGAGAAAATGATTGACGAATAATCCCGGAAAATTTTTTCACTGGTAGAAAAATTTCTTGGTTACAGGAAAGAAAGTATATGAACCGAATCACCATAACCGTGCTCATGCTCTGTTGCAGTAATATCTTCATGACCTTTGCCTGGTATGGACATCTGAAAAACCTCAGCAGCAAAACCTGGATCTGGGCTGCCCTGATAAGCTGGGGTATAGCTTTTTTTGAATATCTGCTGCAGGTTCCGGCTAACAGGATCGGGCATCAGGTAATGTCTGTAAGCCAATTGAAAATCCTCCAGGAAGTGATTACTTTGTCTATATTTGTACCATTTTCCATTTTCTATCTCAGAGAAAAACTCACTCTCGACTATCTCTGGGCCGGACTCTGTCTTATGGGTGCAGTCTTTTTCCTGTTTCGAAGCCG
>JAFGMF010000250.1 GCA_016927675.1 Candidatus Cloacimonadota bacterium | reverse complement strand
TTCCGGGACCCATCTGGTAGAAGCGTGGCAGTATCGGATGCAGCAGATTGATCAGCATTGTACCGAAGCTGATCAGGGCGGTAATAGAGAATCCTATCAGCCCGGCTGTGGCAGCCCGGGAGAGTTCTTTTAATCTGGCAGCACTTTTATCCAGCAGGATTTTAAGAAAGTAGATATAGGCCAGATAAACAAGTATCGGAAGCAGCATATCCCATAGATAGCTGTGGATCAATCCGGAAATAACGGGAATTTTTGCTGTCGTGATCCCGTGGCGGAAAATTATCAGCAGGTTGACAGCACTTCCCAGCAGGGACAGGAACGCGCCTTTTTTCAAACTGATGTCATTCTGACGGGAAAACTCCAGGTAAAGCAGAATGAAAAATACCAGGAATAGGATCATAACCAGGATATTTGTCAGCGAAGTGGTTATCAATCTGAATTTGTTAAATCGGTAGACTTTAAAAAAAGCGAAAACAGCTGTAGCAAGATAATTCAGCCAGATTAAAATCAGGCACAGCAGAGAGATGATCTTGATTTTCATATGACTTCCTTTAATTTCAAATCTTGTCTGTAGAAGATAATCCGAACTTGAGAATCAAAAGCGATGGAAATCGGTCAAGATTTTTATGATCTTGATATTTTTTTGGGAATTAGCATGATAATTTAATGTGCTCGGATAAATTCTTCTTGTAAAAAATATCTGAATCGGAATTATTTACCGGATTTCAGCAGATAATAAATATTCGGGGGAGAAGATGAAGCTGTTTAAGACCATTATTGCCGTTCTCAGCATAATTTTAGCGGTGGGTTATGCACTTGAGTTAAGCCAGTATTTCAAGTTTATTGATACTTCCCGGGAATCGGTCAGATTTTTCGCTCTGGGATTTGCCGGTTTCTTGCCTGTCTGGTTTCTGGTGTTGCGGCGGCACTATTTTTATTCAACTTTTGAGCATGAATTCACTCATCTAATAGTCGGGCTCTTATTCCTGAAAAAACCGGCAGGATTCGAAGCCACGGAAAGAGATGGCGGCGTTACGGTTCTCTATGGCAGCAATTTTGTGATCACTCTTGGGCCATATTTTCTCCCGACTTTTGTGTTTCTGCTTTTTCCGCTGTATCTCGCTATTAATAGTCAATGCTTAAAATATTACTTCCTTGTCCTGGGTCTGCTTACTTCCTATCACATCTTTTCCACCATACAGGAATTCAGTTACCGTCAGCCCGATATCATCAAATCCGGTAAAGTATTTTCCACAATATTTCTGATCTTTACCAATATCCTGAGTTATGGGATTATCATAACATTTGTCGCCGGAGGTTTTAAAATGACCGGAGATTTTATTGTCGGAGGGATCTTTGAATTGAAGGATCTTTATCTGGCAGCGAGGAATCTTTTGTAATCGTGAGATTGTCTGATAGGATGAATTTTCTGAAAAAAATTGGGAGGATAGCCAACATATCGGCTGATATCCTCCCAATTTGAGTATATTGACAATTACTGAAAATTCAGAGTTCTGAATTCGACCACCATACTGCCGCAGTTAATTTCCAGCAGTGAGATGGAAGCGACTTGAGAAGAAACCGAATCAAATTGTATTTCAAGAGGAGTGGGCACTCCTGAGATCAGTTTTTTGCCGAGTCTGGAACTCCCTCCCCAGTTACTATGAGCCGGATTGGATTCCGAATTAGCCAGTTTAAGATAGGTCATCACATATTCACTGCCCAGCTGGTCGAAAAATTTAGTGTGCAGGAACCAGATGGTCAGATCCTTGTCGAATTCTTCTGTGTTGGTGACAATGAAATTACAGATAACCTTCCTGTTGACAAGCCGACACCCGATGATCTCGAAACTATAGCCGCCGCTGTTGATAGTGTGTGAAATTGGTTTGAATTTATCAATTTCTGAACTGGACAGAGGTTTTACTTCTTCATGTGATTCACTTGAAAATTCAGCTGGAACAGGGGAAATGGATTCACCCATCATTTTTTTGATGATCCCGTCTTTAGGGATTTCAACCGAGGCAACGGAAAATACTTTTCCGGTTTCTGCTGAGATCAGACGGGCATTGACTTTTACGTTGGAGATCATGTCTGCGATAGAACCCGAAGCGATCGCATCAACCCCCAGGATCCGTCCCAGTTCTTTGGCGGAACTTTCATCCACGATACCGCTGAGAGACAGCTGATGTTCCTGTAATACCTTGTTGAGCATCTGCCGTTCGATAACTTCAAACTCGCCCGTCAGATAAAGCCTGGTGATCAGCTCCTCTGCCAGGAAGCGTCCGAATTCCGTGATGTTTCCCTTCAGATCGGCAAATTCCACAACTGCTATCTTCGAGGTTTTCTGCTGAGATAAACTTAAAACGATCTGCGAAGTAAGGTATCTCAGTTGGGTGTCAAGTGTTCGATCTTCTGTCACCTGAACAGGTTCAATTTTACTCGATGTGCCCGTAACACAACTGGAAAGAAAAAAGGTTGATAAAATCAAAAACGTAATTAAAGATCTCATTCTTATCTCCTTCATAGGATAATTTTCAGCAATAGACAAAATCCAGGAAAAGAAATCAGGTCAACCTTTTTCTTGCGTCGAATTTGTTTCGATCCTGCTTAACTGATATGACAGAAATTAGAAAAGCCCCGCCTGAACGGGGCTTGTTGCACATTTTATCTAAGCCTGAAGAAGTCTGCTGCAATTCAGCTATTTCATCAAGATCATTTT
>JAFGMF010000249.1 GCA_016927675.1 Candidatus Cloacimonadota bacterium | reverse complement strand
TTGGCAACAGTTCTCAACGATTTTACTTCAGCTTTGTCGAATCGCAAATATCTTTATAATTCTGTTACCCGGAACGGATTTAAAGAAGATTCCCCGATTTTCAGCGTAGCTTACCTCAATGATCTGATCTCACTGCTGATGTTAAGGAATAAGATTGTCGATAATCAGGGGATTTCATGGGGTTATCAGGGATTCAGCACAAACTTGAAATTCAATCCTCAGAACCTGTGTCTGATGGAAAAAGATCCGATGTTTGAGCAGAAATTATCGGAAGATTATCTCTGTCTTGCACAAAAAATGGATTTTCAATTCAGAGTAACTGGGAAATGGCATTTTCACAAATATCAGATCGTATTTCCCCTGATCATTTTTCATACCTTTAAAGAGCTTAATGAGAATGATTTTATCCAGATCGAATACATGGGGAAAATAGCCAGGTCAACTTTCGAAAAATCAAGAACGATAATTGTGGTAGAGACGTTGATGCCGCAGTTTGTACCAGACTTGAAGAACTCAGCCGTGGATTGTATTTTTATCCTCAGAAAGCAGTTTACCTCCGGGAAAGAAGCTGAAATAGATCATGAAGTCATTGAAAAACTTGATTGCAAGATCAAAGAAATAATAATGGAAAGTGAGGACGTTACGGTCAATTTTATTAAAACAGGTATTATAGAATAAAGACAGTGGAGCTGGTATGAATAATTTAAACATTGAAGATGCCATGCAGATCAGGCTGGATGATGAACTGCCCCAGGCAAAAAAGTTCATGGCAGGCATCAGAAGAGCACCGGACAGAGGGATCAATTTAAATCAGAAAGAGATAATTACAGCCCTGAAAAATGCTTTACGCTATCTTCCACCCAAGTATCATCAGATAATGGCTGAAGAATTTCTTCAGGAACTAAAGGCAACCGGCAGGATCTATGGTTATCGTTTCCGTCCTGAAGGCAGGATTTACGGGAAACCTATAAATGAGTACCGGGGCATTCCGGCTGCTCGAGGATTACAGGTTATGATAGATAACAATCTTGATTTCGAAGTAGCCCTGTATCCATACGAACTTGTTACCTACGGTGAAACCGGCCAGATCTTTCAAAACTGGATGCAATATTGCCTGGTAAAAAAATATCTGGAAGTCATGAAGGATGATCAGACCCTGGTCGTTAACTCCGGTCATCCACTGGGATTGTTCCCTTCATCGCCTCTGGCTCCCCGGGTAATCTCTACAAATGGATTACTGGTCGGGCAATGGGATAATCCTGAGCAATTCAAGAAACTGGCTGCCCTGGGCGTTACCAATTACGGACAGATGACTGCCGGGGGCTGGATGTATATCGGACCTCAGGGAATAGTCCACGGAACTTATATCACTTTGTTAAATGCCGGGCGTAAATACCTTGGTATTCCCGAGGATCAGGATCTAAGCGGAATTCTATT
Organism: Candidatus Cloacimonadota bacterium; assembly: GCA_016927675.1. Lineage (GTDB taxonomy): Bacteria > Cloacimonadota > Cloacimonadia > Cloacimonadales > TCS61 > JAFGMF01. The sequence continues at coordinate 2,731 of JAFGMF010000249.1, read as the reverse complement.
TGTTTCTTCCGGACTCGGAGGTATGAGCGGAGCTCAGGCTAAAGCTGTTGAAATTGCAGGTGGCATCGGAGTGATTGCCGAAGTTGACCTCAGCAGAATAGAAACAAGGCATTCCCAGGGTTGGGTAAATAAAGTGTCTTCTGATCTGGAAGAGATATCCCGCTGGATCAGAGAAGCCAGAAAAATAGCGAAACCATTGTCAATAGCATATCATGGCAATGTGGTTGACCTGTTGGAATACCTTGATACAAACAATATTAAAGTAGAACTTCTTTCCGATCAGACTTCATGCCATGCCGTTTATGAGGGCGGTTATACTCCGGCAGGGGTATCCTTCGATGCAGGCAGAGATCTTCTGCGAAATGATCTTAATAAGTTCAGAGAACTTGTTGATTCCTCGCTTATCCGCCATTATCACGTACTGAAATCGCTTACCGAAAAAGGCTCCTTTTTCTGGGATTATGGAAACAGCTTCATGGCATCGGTGTTTGAGGCAGGAGAGAAAAAAATAGCCCGTAATGGACAAGACACTTCCGAAGGATTTATCTGGCCATCTTATGTAGAAGATATCATGGGTCCGATCTGTTTTGATAACGGGTTTGGTCCCTTCCGCTGGGTTTGCCTGTCTGGGCGGGATGAAGATCTCCAAAAGACCGACAAAGCAGCGATGGATTCGATCGATCCAAATCTGAGTGCAATTCATCGTGATAACTATGTCTGGATCAAAGATGCCCAGAAAAATAAACTGGTTGTCGGCACTAAAGCTCGAATTCTCTATGCCGACGAAGCGGGGAGGATAAAAATTGCTTTGAAGTTTAACGAGATGGTCAGAAGTGGAGATATCGGCCCGGTAATGCTGGGCAGGGATCATCATGATGTTTCCGGGACAGATTCACCGTACCGGGAAACAGCTAACATTTATGATGGCAGCCGGGTAACTGCCGATATGAGTGTGCAGTGTTTCGGCGGAAATATTGCCCGGGGAATGACGATGGTGGTGCTTTCCAACGGTGGAGGTGTGGGTATCGGCAGGGCCAGCAACGGCGGGAATGGCATTTTTCTTGATGGCTCGGCAAGAATTGATGAGGTGATCAGAAAAGGTCTCTCCTGGGATGTTATGGGTGGGGTTGCCCGTAGGAACTGGGCTCGTAATGAGAACGCAATTCTAAGATCAATTGAATGGAATAAATTGCATAAAAACGAAGGTCAAATAACAATTCCCTATTCAGCCGATCAAGAATATATAGCTGAACTTGTGAACAGAGAATTGAGTAAATAACATTGTTTAATCTCAATAAAAATCAATGAAATTTAAAAATCTGTCAAGTGTCCTGCTGTTATTTCTGATATGTACAGCAGCAGCTCAGGAGATAAATTTAGATTCTCTGATGGTTACTCTGGAAGATGCATCTGGTAAAGACAGGATCCAAATATTAAATGAAATTGGCAGAGCCTACTGGGGAGTTTCTACAGAAAAAGTATTCGAATTCAGTCAACTTGCGCTGGATCTATCCAGGGAATTAGGAGAACGAGAAGGCGAAGCTCAGTCATTGAATAATATTGGTGTTGCCTATTATTACCTTGGTGATTATGAAAAGTCACTTGAATTTTTTCTTAATTCTCTTAAAATCAGGGAAGAACTGGGTAATAAAAAAGAAATAGTAGCTTCCCTTAACAATATCGGTATCATTTATGATGATCTCAATAAATTTGATCAGGCTCTTTCCTATTATCTGAAATCACTAGAGATATACGAGCAGCTTGATGATAAGATCGGGATCGCAGTATCACTTCATAATATTGGTGTAGTATATGAGAATTTGAGTAATTATAATAAGGCACTTGAATTTCTGTTGCGGTCTTTGATCATATATGATGAAATCGGTGATAAGAGCGGGAGCGCAAGTTCACTCGATAATATTGGTATCGTGTATAAGAATCTGAGTAATTACGATAAAGCGATCGAATATCATCTGGAATCGCTGAAGATAAGTAAAGAGATCGACGATAAAAATGGAGTGGCAAGATCTCTTGATAATATCGGAATTATCTACGATAATCTTGGAGATTATGAGAAAGCTATCGACTACTATCTGCAATCATTGGAGATAGAGGAAGAAATCGGAGACAGAGCGGGAGTCGCCGGATCATATAATAATATCGGGATCATTTATGATGATCAGATGAATTACGATAAAGCTCTCGAATTTTATTTCAATTCCCTTGAGATCTATACCAGCATCAATGACAAAAACGGGATTGCCAATGCTTTTAATAATATCGGTGTGGTCTACGAAAACCAACGTAAATATGATAAATCCTTAAAATATCATCTTCAGGCGATGGCGATTTTTGAAGATATTGGTCAAAAAAAAGGTTTTGCAGCTTCTCTAAATAATATCGGGTCAGTTTACCTGAAAATGAAGAATTATGAGAAAGCATTGCAGTTTCTCCAGAATAGTCTTGAAATAGCCATTGAGATTGAGATCAGGGATCTGATCATTGAAATATACCAGAAATTATCTGAGTTATATACCATTCAGAATAATTATCGGCAGGCATTGCATTATTTTAAATTGTATTCCAGCGTGAAAGACAGTGTCTTTACCAAAGAAAAAATTGAAAAAATTGCAGGTTTGCAGACAACTTACGAAGTAGAGCAATTGATCAAGGAACAGGAAAGTGAAATAGAACTTCTGCAGAAAGATAATGAAATCTATAAACTCAAAGT
>JAFGMF010000248.1 GCA_016927675.1 Candidatus Cloacimonadota bacterium | reverse complement strand
GATAATGTCATTTTCGCCGGTAAGCTGATCAGGGAAATTCAGGATAACTTCATAAAAGAGCAGATTTTACCGCCAATCCCGGAAATAGTTCGTGCCGGTCTTCCCTGGGGAACGGTGAATATATCACTTGATTTCGATGGTTTTGTCCGGCGATATGAATTGTTTCAATCTACGGGTAAAGATAACCTTTATTCCATCGGTGTGCTTGCAGTAGCAGCCGATAAGCCAGACACGGTATCGGCTAATCTGATCGAAGACTCTGGAGGGATTTTCTGGATCGGGAAGACTGCGATCCCTAAAATATCTTCCAGAAACTGTCTGCTGAATTTTTACGGTCCTGCGCGCACTTTCGATTATTTCGATTTTGCCGATGTTCTTGATGATTCCGCATTTGAACTACCTCTGGAATATGATCTGGATACATTTGAGTTACTGCTCGAAGAAGATGTTTTCCGCGATAAGATCATTTTAATCGGGCCAACGGCAGATGAATTTCACGATTCCCATAATATCCCGCTGTCTTCAGGGCGGGGTATGTTGATGCCCGGGGTGGAAATCCATGCGAATTTCATCGAGATGACCAGAAATAATGATTTTCTCAGAGAACCGCCCTATCTGCTTTATCTGCTATGTTATCTGTTGCTGGCCATACTGGTATTTCTTCTTAATATTAGCGTTAAGCCAACAATATCTCTGCTGATAAATCTGCTGATCATGTTCGGATATTTCTTCGCTGTATATTTTGTGTTTCTGAAGCAGCGGCTTCTGTTCCCGGTTCTGGAAATACCTGCATTACTGCTTACTGTATATATTCTCGGTCTGATCGTTCAGTATATTCGCACGTTTAAAGAAAGAAAATTCATCAAACAGGCTTTTAAACAATATTTAGCACCGGAACTGGTTAACGAACTGATCAAAAATCCCCATAAACTTGAATATGGCGGTACCCAGAGAGATATTTCCGTTCTGTTTTCAGATATTCGGGAATTCACTCAATATACTGAAAATCATGCTGTAAAAGATACCGTAACGATTCTGCATGATTATCTTACAGCCATGGTGGAAGTTATTCATAAAAATAAGGGAACTCTTGATAAATTTGTCGGTGATTCGATCATTGCTATTTTCGGAGATCCGGTAACTCTTGATAATCATGCTTACTGGGCGTGTAAATCGGCCTTCGAGATGAGAGTGAAATTCAATGAGCTCCGGGAAAAATGGCAGAAAGAGAAGAAAGATCTGCTGGAAATGGGGATAGGCATCAACAGCGGAATCGCTACCGTGGGAAATCTGGGTTCCGATCAGATTTTCGATTATACCGCTATTGGCGATACAATGAATACCGGAGCCAGAATCGAAAACCTGAATAAACAGTATCAGACGGAAAACAAAATTCTGATCAGCGAAAAAACTTATCTTTTAACCAAAGAACAGATCATTGCCGATTTTCTCGATGAAGTGAAACTAAGAGGGAAAACCGAAAAAATTAAAATATATGAGTTGAAAGGGATAAAAAATGAAAGTGAAAAGTGAAATAATGAATGCCAGGGCAATCGAACATACAATGAAACGAATGGCTTACGAGATCATCGAAAGAAATAAAGGTCTGCGCAATGTTCATCTGGTCGGGATCAAAAGCAGAGGAGTGCCGATGGCAAGAAGACTGGCAGGTTTCATCGGTGAAATTGAACAGACAGAAGTACCCGTCGGGATCCTCGATATTTCACTTTACCGTGATGATCTTTCGTTGATCGCCCAGCAACCTGTTATCAACGGCTCGCAAATTAACTTCAATGTTGATAAAGCCATCGTCGTACTGGTGGATGATGTTCTCTACACGGGAAGAACAGTTCGAGCCGCCATCGACGGTTTACTGTCTTTCGGCAGACCTTGCCTGATCCAGCTCTGTGTCCTGATCGATCGCGGTCACCATGAAATGCCAGTGAAAGCAGATTTCCTGGGAAATTACGTGCCTACGTCCCCCAGCGAAATAATCAAAGTCTCGTTCAAGGAAACAGACAAAGAAGACAGCGTTAAGATCATGATCAGAAAAGGCGATTCCTGATTTATATAATACCTGCAGAAAACATAATAAGCCCGTTGGAAAAACCCTACTATAGCACTCTCAGGCAATGAGTGCTAAAATCTATTTGACAATTAAGCGTTGATTTTTATTTTATCTCAAAAATCAGAATACGCGAGGAGAAGATGATGTCTGAAGCAAAAGAAAAGACCGGAAGGTTATCGATTCACACGGAGAATATATTTCCGATCATAAAGAAGTGGTTATATTCTGAGCATGATATCTTTTTAAGGGAATTGATCTCAAATTCTGTAGATGCCATTAACAAGCGTAAATCACTTGATCCGGAATCAGAAGAGCAGTACAAAATAGTTATAAAAGTTAATAAAAAGCAGAAAACTCTTCAGGTGATTGATAACGGGATCGGGATGACGGCAGCGGAGGTTAAGAAATATATCAATCAGATCGCTTTTTCCGGTGCTGAGGATTTTATCAAGAAATATAAGGATAAGCAGGCTTCGATCATCGGCCATTTTGGTCTAGGATTTTATTCTTCATTCATGGTGGCAGAAAAAGTCACGATTGACACGCTTTCTTACAAAAAGAGTTCCAAACCCGTTCATTGGGAATGTGAGGGTGAAACCGAATATAAACTGGAAGATGGTGATCACAAGAATCCGGGAACTACCGTTACGATTTTCCTCAATAAAGAAAGTCTGCAGTATCTTGAAGCAGACAAGATCAAGGCTTTGATAGAAAAATACAGCAATTTTGCACCCTATCCGATAGAATTCAACAAAGAGATAGTCAATCAGCAGGAAGCTTTATGGCTG
>JAFGMF010000247.1 GCA_016927675.1 Candidatus Cloacimonadota bacterium | reverse complement strand
GCAGATGATTTTGATATTCGGGAATTTACCGATCCGTTAAAGTATAACTGGGAGAGTTATCAAGACAAACTGGCTGCCAGAGAAAATCTTCAGGATAGGGAACAGCTTCTTAATTTGTATGAGCAGAAAAAGGTTAAGCTATTACCGAATATGGCTAAATCCGTGGTTTTCCCCGGATGGGGTCATTTTTCCGCTCAGCATTATTCTAAAGGTCATATTCTGCTGGGAATAGAGATTCTGCTTCTGGGTGCCAGTTTTTATTATTATGATATAGCGATGACCAATTACGATAAATATAAAAAAGCTACCTATATTGAGGATATCAATCGATATTACAATGCTGCCAGAACACCTTATTCTTATTCACAGGTTTTTCTGGCTGCCGGTGTTCTTGTCTGGCTGTACACGATCTATGATACGATCAGTGTAACGGAAAGTTATAATCAGTCCATTTGGGAGGATCTTTTTTTTGATTACCAGCAGAAAAAACTGATCATAACTCCCACAGGAATAACAATGAGGTTTTAATGCGGAAATCAAACTGGCTGATTTTATCGTTCTTTATAATTATTCTGGTTTTCTCATGTTCTCTGAAAAGAGAAAATCCGCTTGATCCCAATAACAACGAGATGGAAATTCCGGATGAAGTTATTGTTCACTCTTTCGATCCATATACTTCGTATGATGTTGTCAGATTAAGATGGGAACTTCAACCTAATATTGCAGTATCATATTATCTATACAGATCAATGTCTTACAATGGTTCTTACCTCCGGATCGCCGAAGTATACCCACTGGTATCAGATACTCTTGGTATTTATGATGACTATGATGAGGAACTGATTTCTGGGAACTGGTATTATTACAGGGTTTCAGCTGTAACTGAAACCGGGCTCGAGGGTTACCGATCTTTTCCTCCGGTATATACATATTATCTAGATGGATCTTCTGCAAAATCTCAATGAAAAACAGCGGCAGGTTGTAACAACAACTGAAGGTCCTGTACTGGTGCTGGCCGGAGCCGGCAGCGGTAAGACCAGATCGGTTATTTACCGGGCAGCTTATCTGATCAGCGTTAAACAGATCAATCCAGGCAATATCCTGGTTGTCACTTTCACTAACAAGGCAGCCCGGGAATTGCAGATCCGACTGGAACAGACTCTGGGCATCAACAGCCGCAACCTGTGGATCGGAACTTTTCATGCTGTCTGTGCCAGAATTTTGCGACGGGAACAGGAGTTTCTGCCGTTTAATGATAGATTTTCCATTTATGATGATAACGACCAGAAAGCCGTCATGAAAAAGATTTATAAGCAATTGAACGTTGACCGTAATAAATTTAACCTTAATACAGTCAGAAACCTGATCAGCCGACAGAAAAATTCACTTATCAAACCTGAGCAATTCTTTGAATTTCAGGAAATGAATTTTTATACTGAGCAGGTAGAGAAGATCTATCGGGAATATCAAAAGTTTCTGATCAGGAATAATGCCCTTGATTTCGATGATCTGCTCTTGTACACAGCCTATCTTCTGGAAGATAATAAAAAGATCAGGGAGAAATACAGCCGGCAGTTCCAATATGTAATGATAGATGAATATCAGGATACCAATTATGCCCAGTTCAAACTGGTAAATCTGATTGCTGCAGCTCATCAGAATCTTTGTGTCGTTGGAGATGACGACCAGGCTATTTATAGTTGGCGAGGTGCTGATATCAGAAATATCCTTAATTTTGAAGAAGATTACAGCAAAGTAGTGATCATCAAGCTGGAAAGAAATTATCGCTCTCCGCAAATTATCCTGAAACTGGCTAATTCTCTGATCAATAAAAATCAGGAAAGACATCCCAAAGAATTGTGGACAGAGCTGGAAACCGACCATATTCCACTGTTGATGAGCCTGGAGAATCAGGATGAAGAAGCAACTGTGATTGCAGACAGGATCATTGATCTGAAAAAGCGGAATGTCAGTGCCCGGGATATTGTTATTCTTTATCGCACCAATGCGCAATCCAGAGTCTTCGAGAAGATCTTTACCCGCAAGGGATTGCGTTATCAGATCGTGGGCGGAGTAAATTTCTATCAACGCAAGGAAATCAAAGATATCCTTGCTTATCTGCGGATCCTGATAAATCCTGAAGACAGCGAAAGTTTACTGCGGATAATCAATTTTCCCGCTCGGGGAATCGGTGAAAAAACCGTATCCAGACTGCTCAGAAAGGCTGCTGATGCCGGTAAGAGTCTTGTTTCTTTTCTTGTGGATGGAGATTATAACTCGGATTCTGCCGGGCTTTCTGAAAAAGCAGAAAGTTTTGCCAGATTGCTGAGGAGCTGGTTGAAATTTAAAAACCGACTGAATTTAGTTGATCTGGTAAAAAAAATGATTACGGATCTTGAATTGAAAGACCTGTATGAGAATAATCCTGATCCTCAGGAGAATGCCAGATGGGACAACATAAGTGAATTTATTTCGGCAACAAAAGAATTTATTGAAGCTCATCAGGAAATCACCGGCTCTGAACCCGGGCTGGAAGAATTTCTTCAGAATATATCACTGCAGACGGATCTTGATAATCTCGATGATACTGATGAGGCTGTAAAATTAATGACAATGCACAACGCCAAAGGTCTGGAATTTGATTATGTCCATATTGTCGGCCTGGAAGATGGTTTGTTACCGCATATCAGATC
>JAFGMF010000246.1 GCA_016927675.1 Candidatus Cloacimonadota bacterium | reverse complement strand
TTCAGTTATCTGATAATCCGGCAGATTAAATTCCAGGATAAGATACGCAGGATCTTCCAACAGCACAGTAATCGGATTCCCGGATAAAAACGATATCCAGACTCCGATCAGGCAGATTAATATTCTTTTAGACATCTAATGGCTCCTATTTTTATACCCCTCTTGTTTCAATAATATCTGAGCAACACATAACTTGTCTGCTGAAAATGGTAAATACAAAAAATTTGTGTTCATGAAATTCAATTTCAAGATACTGTCAAATAAAAAATTATTATTCCTGAAGCAGCATCTGTAACAGTTTTAAAACCGATCTTTTACGAATTTCCTCCCTGTTTCCGTTCAACAGTTCTTTTCGATGTTCCAGTCTGTTACCATCGAAAACAGCAAGATGTACGGTACCTACAGGTTTTTCTGGTGTCCCGCCTTCCGGACCGGCAATACCTGTTACGGCTGCGGCAAGATCACTTCCAAACAGGAGTTTTACGCCTTTGACCATTTCCAGGACAGTTTCTTCGCTGACTGCCCCGTATTTGTTCAGAGTACTATTCTTCACTTTCAGAATATTTATTTTTATCTGATCTGCATAAGAGACTATCCCTCCGAGAAAATAAACGGAAGCACCCGCGTGAGAGGTAATGATCTGCTGTACCATTCCGCCTGTGCAGGATTCGGCGAGACACAGCGATTGTTTCGTCTCAGTAAGTTTTTCATGCAGCCTGGTTGACAGAATAAAGATCTGATTATCAAGCTCTGTGATTTTCCTTAACGGTTGAGATTTCCACTTATTAACAAGTCCATGGCGAACATGGCCTTCTACCGGTTCCTCTATCTCTGGTGTTCTTTGAGCGCGACCCTTCTGCACAATGATCTCCCTGCGATCCAGGATTACTCTGTCATTGCAGTGGATCTCCTCTCTCTGATTGAAAACTTGTACCCCGTTAACCAGAACCTTTCCGTCCTTGATAGCCAATCTGATCTGCTCATAATCATCCATCAAGCCTGCAGCTTTAATAAGCTGATAGAGAAAGATGAAATCACCCCGGTCTAACCAGAATTTAAAAGGATTATTAATAACTTTTGGCAAAAATCACTCTTCTTTTACTGTCTTCATCGCAAAAGATACATTTTCCGTGTTCTTCTTCATATTCCAACGGAAGACAACGGATTGTTACCTTAAGGTCATTTTTGATTTTTTCTTCACAGTCACTTTTCCCACACCAGTGACTAAGCGCGAAACCGCCATGAATTTCAGGATTTTCCGGATTCTCCGGAGTAAAATATCGATAAAATTCAGCTTTATCATTTATCTTAATGGTATTTCCCTGCCGAAAAGATAGCGCTCTCCGATAGAGTTCATCCTGAATTTCATCCAGATAAGAGACGATATCAGCTAAAAACTCCGAAACCTTCAGACTCTGTTTATCTTTTGGAGATCTATCTCTTCTGCCCATGAAAACAGAATCTGATTGAACATCTCTCGGGCCGATTTCCAGCCTGACAGGAACACCTTTTTTAATCCAGTCCCACACTTTTTCACCACCTCTGAGATCACGATTATCCACCAGGAATCGGATCTTTTCTTCAGAATAGTGAATTTTCTTTAATTCATCAGTAAAATTATTAATGAATGTCAACACCTGAGTTTCTTCTTCTTTGTTGCGGAAAATGGGTATGATCACAATGTGAGCAGAAGCTACTTTGGGTGGCAGCACTAAACCGTCATCGTCTCCATGAGCCATGATCAAAGCTCCGATCAGACGGGTTGAAACTCCCCAGGAAGTTGTCCAGGCAAGTTCTTCCAATCCTTCACGATTCTGAAATTTAATCTTGGATGCTTCGGCAAAATTCTGACCCAGAAAGTGAGAAGTTCCAGATTGCAGAGCTTTTTTATCCTGCATCATTGCTTCAATGGAAAAAGTCTGTAATGCTCCGGGAAATCTTTCAGATTCTGTTTTTTCTCCTTTGATCACGGGGATTGCCAGATAGTTTTCGGCAAAATCTGCATAGACATCAAGCATGCTGTAAGTTTCTTCAAGTGCTTCTTCCTTTGTTTCGTGAACCGTATGCCCTTCCTGCCAGAGAAATTCACTGGTTCTGAGAAACAACCGGGTTCTCATCTCCCAGCGAACAACATTTGCCCATTGATTTATCAGCAGGGGCAGATCCCGATAAGATTTAACCCAGCGGCTGAAAGAAGCCCCAATGATTGTTTCACTCGTTGGCCTGACGATCAGCTCTTCACTGAGCAAACCTCCCGGTTTAAGACCACCTTTACCGTCTTCTTCCAACCGGGAATGAGTAACGACAGCACATTCTTTAGCAAAGCCCTCAACATGTTCCGCTTCCTTCTCAAAAAAACTTTTGGGAATGAACAGAGGAAAATAGGCATTTACATGACCGGTTTCCTTGAACATCAGATCAAGATTGCGCTGGATATTTTCCCACAGGGAATATCCCCATGGCTTTATTATCATGCATCCGCGCACATCACTATTTTCTGCCAGATCAGCAGCTTTGATCACCTGTTGATACCAGGCGGGATAATTTTCCAACCTTGTCGGTTCGATCGCTGTTTTTTCTTTTTTTGACATTCTTCGAGACTCCATTTTGCGAATTGTATCTAAACTTTTATTCAGGCAGTCTTTGTCAAATCAAAAAAAAGGATTATTGAACATTCTTGACACTAATAGCTATCTTAGAGGAATTAGAATCTGAAAATAGAATGGGAAAATTTAATGAATAATTATGATGTAATTGTAGTCGGAGCCGGTCATGCCGGAATAGAAGCCGCACTGGCAAGTGCCCGGATGGGTGCAAGAACGCTGATCTTCGTGATCAAGATCGAGACTATCGGAAGGATGAGTTGTAATCCCTCGATGGGCGGTCCGGCTAAAGGTCATCTGGTCAGAGAAATTGATGCTCTGGGAGGAGAGATCGGAAAATCGGCTGATCTTTCCGGAATTCAGTTCCGGATGCTTAATCGCAAGAAAGGACCTGCCGTTTGGGCTCCTCGTTCTCAGAACGACCGTACCGGATATTGTCAGATCATGAGAGAAGCACTCGAAAAACAGGATAATCTGCTGATCAAAGAATCCCTGATCGAGGACATTATCCTGTCTGACGACCGATTATCCGTTATCGGAGTAAGATCCCAGCTTGGCGAAGAATATTTTGCACCCAGAGTGATTCTGGCTAACGGCACTTTTCTGAAAGGCCGCATCCACGTTGGCAGAACAAGTTACAGCTCGGGCAGAGCCGGCGAACCATCCGCCGAAAAACTGTCAACATCTCTGCAGCAGGCGGGATTGACTCTGGCGCGATTTAAAACCGGAACCCCTCCCCGCATCGATATGCGAACTGTAAATTACAATAAAGTTGAAGAACAACCAGGAGATGAAGATCCTCAGGGATTTAGTTTTTACCGGGAGATCAAACCTGTCAACAAGGTCAGCTGCTTTCTTACTTACACCAATCCGGAAGTGCACAGGATTATTCGTGAAAATCTTAATAACTCATCGCTTTACGGTGGTTTCATCAATGGTGTAGGACCTCGCTATTGCCCTTCAATTGAAGATAAAATCGTTAAATTCTCCACCAAGGATCATCATCAGGTTTTTATCGAACCTGAAGGAGTATTTACCTCTGAGGGTTATGTTAACGGCATCTCAAACAGCCTTCCTCCTCACGTTCAGTGCCAGCTGCTCAAGGCAATTCCGGGACTGGAAAATGCTTCGATTATCCGCTACGCATATGCAATTGAGTATGATTATATAGTGCCCTCCGAGATTAAAGTTACCATGGAAACAAAAAAGATCAAAGGGTTATATCTGGCAGGACAGATAAACGGGACTTCCGGCTATGAAGAAGCTGCTGCTCAGGGAATAACGGCAGGAATAAATGCAGTTCTATCACTTGATCATAAAGATCCTCTGCATTTTGATCGCTCTCAATCCTATCTCGGTGTACTTCTTGACGATCTGGTAACAAAGGGGACCAACGAACCCTACAGACTTTTCACTTCCAGAGCAGAATACCGGCTTTATCTGCGTCAGGATAATGCTGACGACCGGATGATGGCAATCGGATACAAACTGGGACTGGTAGAATCATCAAGATGGCGGAAATACCAGGATATGAAGACAATATACAATCGGGAACTGGATAAAATCAGTAAACAGCCTGCAAATATCATTGACGAAAAAAAGGGTGCCGTTAAGTTGATAAACATGTTGAAAAGACCCGGCATCAGTTATGATGATCTGGAAAAATTCGGATATCTCATTCAGGCTGATGTCAGTTCTGATATCAAAAACAGATTGACACTGGAAATAAAATATGAGGGTTATCTGAAAAGGCAGTTAGAGGAAATTGAGAAATTTCAGAAAATGGAACATCTAATGCTGCCGGAAGATATAGATTATCTGAAGATTGAATCTATCGCATATGAGGCAAGGGAAAAATTGAACAGGATAAAACCGGAATCTCTGGGACAGGCATCGCGCATATCGGGTGTTAATCATACCGATGTATCATCATTGCTGGTTTATCTGAAAAAGAATAAACTGATCAGGAAAAATACATGATGAAAAAAATTATTCCAATATTGCTGCTTGTAATTCTCGGTTGTGCACCGGAAAAACAACATTACAAGAAAGACAACTATATCCACAAATTCGAGGTTGTAGCTTTGCCACAATGGATTTACGAAATCCCTCCCGGAGGTGATTTCGTGATCGGAGTTTCACAGAAAAGTTTTGCCCGTGATGATATGATTGACGCAGCAAAACAATTCGCAGCTGTGATAAAAAGCAGGAATTCGGGTTCTTATAATATCACTAAGTATGCCAGTTCAAATGAAGAAGTGAGAACATTCACACTCAATGTCAGCTCTTCTCCTGAAGAGACTCATAGGATATATAACTCGCTTGAGCTTATTGATGAGGCGGCTTTTTATGATTTCTTCATTGCACTTTTCGGAACTCCCGAAAGTGCAATGGCTGAAAATTACAAGACCAAAATTATCCGTAATTATCCTGACTGGTTTCCCGAAAACAGTTTGATCATCCAGGAAAATAGTATCCTCAGCTATGCTTCTGCCAGTTCATCAAATTTAGTGTCCGCTTGGGAAAGAGCTGCTGAAATTGCTCGACTGGAATTAGCCAAATATCTGGAAAAACAGGTTACCGGCGGAATTATCAGTACAGATGAAGAAATTGACAAATTGATTATTCTTGAAACCAACAGAAAGCTGATCAATATGGATATTACACGTAGTTTCATCTTTTCTGAATTGAACGATGCTCTTTTATCATATAAAGTATATCTGGAAATGAGGATGACCGATCAATGAAGGCCATCGCAGTAATTCCTGCCCGTTATGATTCTTCCCGACTGCCGGGTAAACCTTTGTTAAAACTTGATGGAAAGCCGATAATCCAGCATGTCTGGCAACGAGTAAGAGATGCTGAATTATTCGATCGGATCATCATCGGAACTGATGATCAGAGAATTTATGATCAGGTTGTAGCCTTCGGTGGAGAAGTTGCTTTGACCAGTAAAAAACATCAGAGTGGAACCGACCGGGTAGCCGAAGTCTGCCAGGATATTGACTGCGATCTCGTTTTCAATGTTCAGGGTGATGAGCCATTTATTTCCCGGGAACCGCTGAAACTGCTTCTTGATGCTTTCTCCGATCCAGGAGTCACCGTTTCCTCTTTGATGCATACTCTGCGTAAAGAGATCGATAATCCTGATCAGGTCAAAGTTGTCTGTAATAACAATAACTTTGCCCTGTATTTCTCCAGATCAAGAATTCCCTTTCTGCGGGATAAAAAACCCGATATCCAGTATTGGGGTCATATTGGAGTTTATGCTTTCCGCAGAGAAGTTCTGCTCCAATTTGTCAACCTGCCTTTGGGAATGCTGGAACAGATTGAGAAACTAGAACAATTGAGAATGCTGGAAAACGGCATTCCCATAAAAATGATCGAAACACAATACTCGGGTTTTGGCATTGATACACCGGAAGATCTGGAAAAAGCCGAGATTAAATTACGAAAAGTAAT
>JAFGMF010000038.1 GCA_016927675.1 Candidatus Cloacimonadota bacterium | reverse complement strand
ATTGAATCAACCCGTCGATTCATTCCAGGAAATCATCCTTGGGAGCGCATTGACCATGTCAAAGCTGATGGATCAGATAAAATCAATCCAATCTCATTTATTATTATCAAAAAAACAGGGTGCTTTTAAGCACCCTGTTTTTGTTGATCGAATAAATATCTTATCTTAGGTGAGAGGCAATTTTCTTGGCAATGGCTATTTCGTCGATCTGATCGCGCTCCCAATCACCATATAAAGCTATGGAGAGCTCAACTGCAACTGCCAGAAATTTGTCGGTGAAATAATAATTGGTTTCGGCCAACATGAAATCATATTCGTCTTGACCATCACTCATCCAATTAGCAGGAACATTATAATTACGAGCATCGCCTTCCAGTAAAACGTATTCTTCATCAATCAGTTCATATTCTTGATTGACTTCATCATAAATCCAGCTGGTGCCGCCAAATTCCTGAACCATGCTGTTTTCATTCGGATTAAGGATCCAGCTTACATCCATTCCCTGTGCCGGATCAAAGGAATTTGGCCAATCAACCACAGGAATTGCTGCCGTAGCCAGATCAAAATCCCAAGATTCTCTGTTGATGCTGAGTTCGTAATTGTAGGTTTCTCCTACTTCCAGCTCAACATCTGCAAACCAGTAAGCGCCCAATTCAAAATAAGTCATATCAACGTTCTGACCGTTAATGGCAAAATTTACATTGTTGATCGGATCACCATCGTAATTCATCAACATCACAGTATAGGCTTCACGTTCTCCCGACCTCATTACTAAGAAGAAATATTCATAATCTTCGGGATCGGTAGACGGTCCGGTTCCGTTTCCATTATCATCATCATCGTCATCACCGCAACCGGTAATGAACAGAGATAAAGATAGTAAAACTATCAAAAAAAATAAAAGTGCTTTTTTCATAATGACCTCCTGTCAATATTCAATGATTTCTTATTTAGTACTTTAACCGATACTGTCAATAAAAAATTCAGGTTGTTTTTTATTCAAAATAATAAATCGCTTTGATCGGGTCTAACCTTGCTGCTTTCAGTGCAGGATATAAACCGGAGAGTATCCCGATAAATACTGAAAAGCCGATCCCAAGCATAATTCCCTGTATCGGTACGGGAAAATCAGCTTTAAGTGCCATTGCTATTACTTTTACCAGACTCGATGACAGCAGAATGCCGATTGAAGCTCCGATCAAAGCAAGGATAATGGCTTCGAGCATGAACAGTAGAAATATCTGTAATTGTGTTGCACCGATGCTTTTACGGATACCGATTTCCATCATTCTTTCATTGATTGAGATCAATAGTGTACTGAAAAGACCTATCCCGCCAACGATCAGTGAAATGGACGCAATAGCCGAAAGAGTGATATTCCATTTCTTCATCATTTCGTTCAATTCTTTGGTGATCTGAAAGATCAGTGCTCCAACTTCATTGAAAGAGAAATCATGAGACATTTTATGTTGAGCCAGCAAGTTCTGATAGGTTTCATTTTTCATTTTACGAAAAGAATCATCACCCTGAGCCTGCAGATAAATATAGTCGATAGAATTTGCAGACCGGAGGTATTTCGAACCGGTAGACAGCGGAATATAAACCGCTTCTAAAGATCTTCTGCGTTCCCATGGGTTAAAATTCATTCCGTTGGTATTCAACTGATCAAAATCAAGTACTCCGATTATCCTGAATCGATTTGAACCGATCTTGATCATTTTACCAATCGCGTCATTATCCGGAAAATAACGCTCGGCAAAATAATAACCGACAACACAGACTTTTGCTGCAGTTGAATTTTCGAAACTGTTAAAATATCGTCCCTGTTTAATCGGATAAGTCTGAGAAAGAAAATAATCACGGTTGGTTGCCCTGATCATGACATAATCATCACTCTGTTCCCTGATATATTTATCCCAGTTTTCTACCATGCCATAAATATATTTCGTCTCAACTTCTTTTTTCAACATCTCATAATCACTGAATGTCAAAGGTTTTGCTTCTCTTCTCATATAATGAAATCTACGGCTGCGTCTTAAAGAAGGAGCAATCTGTTCTCCTGATGATGGATAGACGATGATCGAATTGTTCCAGCCCATACCTTCCATCCGGTCTTTAATCAGATTCTTCAAACCATAAATCGATGAAAACATGGTCACTACAGCAAATACACCGATGATCAATCCGAGCAAGGTAAGTAAAGATCTGACTTTATGAGATAATATACTTTGAAAGCTGCTGCTGATATTCTCGCTTATCTGCATGTTAGCGCTTACCGAAACGGCGGTTCCTGCCAGTATTAGATTTTACCGGTGTGTTTTTTATTATTTCCAGACATTCTTCCAGCGTCAAGTTCTCCGGATCATTCTGTTTTGGTATTTTATAATTCTTTCCCTTAAAAGCTATATAAGGACCCCATCTTCCTTTCAGGATCTTTAATTCTGGTTCCTGATCGAATTGCCTGATGATCTTCTCCTGGTCTGATTTTCTCTTCTCCAGAACCAATTCTATCGCTCTTTCCCTGCTTATCCGGGCTGGATCATCCTTATCAATGGAAATGAATTTGCCTTTATGTTTGATATAAGGGCCAAATCTACCACGGGCAACTGTTAAAACAGAATCTTCGAATTTACCCAGATCACGGGGAAATTTAAAGAGATCAAGTGCTTCTTCCAGATTTATTCCCTGCAAAGTCTGATTTTCCTGCAATGATGCAAATTCCGGCTTAACATCTGATTTAGACTCTCCTTTCTGTACGATCAAACCATATCTACCTATTTTTGCATAGATGTTCAATCCTGTTTCGGGATCTTTACCCAGTAATCTTTCGCCACTGAATTTTTTAGCATCTTCCAGAGTTTGAAGTACTTTGATTTTGAAAGGGGCGTAAAATTCCTTGATCATTTCATTCCAGGATTTCTTGCCTTCGGCAATATCATCAAATTCCCTTTCAACCTGAGCAGTGAAGTTGTAATCAACGATATCATTAAAATACTCTTCAAGAAATTCATTTACGACCTGCCCGATATCGGTAGGCAGAAACCGATTCTTGATCATCCCAGATTTTTCTTTGATAACAGTTTCCGAAACAGAACCATCTTTTAAGCAATATCTTACCAGCTCTCTATCTTCACCAGCTCTGTTTGT
>JAFGMF010000245.1 GCA_016927675.1 Candidatus Cloacimonadota bacterium | reverse complement strand
CCCTCTGTTGCTACCCCTGAAGGTAATCGTTTTTCCACACCTTTCTGGATTGATAAAGATGATCAATACACTGCCATCAACAGTTCAGATCTGAATATCTACATGCACTGGGGCTGGAATGGTGAATATAAGAATAATGACCCTAACGACAGGAAAAATAACGACGTTCTGGATGAAAACTCCAATACCACTTATTTCTCTGAAATCATCTATTTCGATCTCCGTCTGGATGGAGAAGCCTTTGTTTATCCGCCATTACCTCCAGCCATGTTCAATATAACCGATTCAACCGGCAGCTGGCTTCGTGTACCTGTTAATTTTGATATCGGGCAAACAGCAATTCTGTATGGATTGGTTTCCGGAGAACATGTTTTTGAGGTCAGAGCGGTTGACTTGCAATTGATCCCTGATCCAACTCCAGCCACCTTCACTTTCTATCTGTACGATCCTATACCCCTGGAAAGTAAAAGTGGAATTTTAATAATAGATGATGATCCTCACAATAATAATAATTGCCCCGATGATTCTACAGACGCTCTGTATGAATATTTTGTGTCTGATTATACCGGTGAAGTCGTCCAATTTGACAGAGTCCAATGGGCAAATACCAATTCGGTTTACCATTTTGGGCGCTCGAAATTTTCTCCTACCGATTTAATTCCTTATGAGTTGATCATTTATCATTCTGATGACCCAACAGTATCAACTAATATTGTTTCCGAATATGACCCTCTTTATCTTTATCTTCGAGGTGGCGGGAATATGATCCTTAGTGGCGGAGCTCGCCTGAAAGATGCCCAGGAACAGATGATCGAAGGATATTACATGCTCTTTGATCGATACTTCGGCTTACCTTTACCCATAGGAAGTGATCAGGATACAGCCGGGCAAATCACCCAGGTCAGCTGGAACGGTACAAACGGAGCTTTCCAGACTCTGCAGTTCTTCCAGTTTGCAAGAGCTGAAGCTACCGGTTATACAGACATTCACCTGCAAATACCCAGTTTCAACATTTTACTTAATCTTCAAGGTCATGAGGGTTTGGGTCCCGTTTGTTATTTTGATAATCTAACCCCGGGTACTGAAATCTATTACAGTTTCGGATGCCGTGATGAGATTGAAGAAGAAGAAGATACTGATTACCTTCCCAATCAAGCTCAGTATGATTTCTTCAATGGAAAACCTGTCGGGATAAAATACTCCACAGCAATCACAAAATGTTTTACCTTCGGTTTCCCGCTATCCTATATGGACAAGGACGAAGTTAAGGCAAAGATAAACAGGATCCTGATAGAATTAGGTATGATGTAGTTCAATAATTATAGAAAAAAAGCATCCTGTTTTTCAGGATGCTTTTTTTTTTATCCTAAAGATTATCCCGATATATACAACTTCCGGAAGAACTCTTATCCCTCGTACAGATTCTTACACATCTCCGACAATGGATACACTCAATATCTGTGATTACATTTTCTGACCCGATCTTAATCTGCATCGGACAATAATTCCTGCATTGCGGACAATTTAAACTGACCGATATATTTCTCACTATGGAGGATCTGCCAAATCCAAAAACCCGTCCCAGTAATTGGAAGACATTCATTAAAGCAGCGTAGGGACAGAGATATCGACACCAGAAACGTTCGATAAAAAGACCACCCACAATAATCAGAAGAAAAATGATAATTGCTGCAACACCGATCTGGAATGGATGAGAAATGGCAAGTACCGGACAGAATTTCATATAGATAAAAGGGAGCCTCAGGAGAATGAGCAGAAATGTTATGATCAGGATCAAGTATTTTAACTTCAACAACACCCGATGTACTTTATCGTTAACAAGATGTTTGAATTTCATTAGAGGAGAGATCCGATAAAGATATTCCTGAAGAGTGCCCCAGAAACAGACGTAACCACAGAATATTCTTCCGAAAAAAATCGTTCCAAAAGCAAGGATCAATCCTATAGAAGCAGTTAGAGTATAAACTGCTATTCCTTTTAACTGCCAGGTTCCAAAACAGATGGCAGCATAAGGACAATAAGCGTGAGCAGTTTTAAGTAATTCCGAGATCAACGATAAAATCAGGAGTATCCATCCAGCCAGACTGATCTGTTGAATCAGTTTTCTTATTTTAAATGTTTTACAATCCAACAATTACTCCAGATCAAAGATCTCGCCCCGTTTGATAACTTTTCGGATCTTGATAGAGTGAATTTGGCTGGAAGAAAGGATATCTTCTGCAAGACAAGTAAGATCAGCTTGATACCCGGGCAGGATCATACCGGTACGATCTTCATCAAAAGATAGTCTGGCTGCCTGAGAAGTATACAGAGAAACCGCTTCGAACGGACTGATCGCCTCTGCAGGATTATGGATCCTGACAGCAGCATCGATACCTTTTAAAGCGTTCATTTCAGTTACATACCAGTCGGATCCGCCGGTCGTCAGAATTCCCCTGTTCAGAATTGAACGTAATCTGTTTGTTCTGCTCGTTCTTTCTTTACCCAATACTTTTTCATAAAGATTATCGTCACCACCCCAGAGTCTGTCAAAAAGTGGCTGCATAACACTTGAGATATCTGCTTCAGCCATCCTGTCGAGCATCTGATCTGATGTGAGTTCATTATGGATGATCTCATGACGCAGATCTTTGGGATTATCTTTCTGTACTTGATGGTAACATCTGAGAATTTGAGATATTGCTGCGTCCCCGATACAATGGATCGCAATCTGGAGATTGTGATTATGCGCCCGGGTGATAAAACTTTCCCAGAATTCATCCGTATGATAAAGGATGCCGTAATTATCGGGATCATCAGCATATGGTTCCAGCAAAGCAGCTGTGTGTGAACCAAATGAACCGTCTGCCAGAATACAACCCCCGATTCGAGGTGAGCCTAGTTTTAATACCAGATCTATATCTGTAATTTGAGGATAAAGAATAAAATCTACTGGAAAGAGGTTTAGATTATCTTTGATCAAATTGAAGTGCTTAATATCGGCATGAGCGTCACCGATCATAGTATGAACAGCCGTATGACCTGTTTTTAAAGCAATTTGGGCAGCTTTTCCATAAGCCTTAATAATTGCCTGATCATCAAGATTTCGATGAAACCAGTTCGTAGCCCTGCCATTGGCGCGACGCTTCAGATAGCCGTTAAAATCCGAAGGCAGTTTCTGATCCCAGGGAATCGATTTTGCTGCACAACTATTGATCACACAGGAATGACCATCTACTCGCCTGAGCAGAACAGGTTTGTCCGGAAAAAGCATATCTAGTTCACTGATGGTCGGGAATCTTTTTTCAGGGATATTATTTTCATCGAAATGATATCCGAATATTTTACCGCTGACAGCTTGTGTTTGTGATAAAATATCCAAGACATCCCGAAGATTTTCAGCAGGTGCGAGATCAGCTCCCAGAGAATACAATCCTCCTTCAAAACTATGAGTATGAGTATCGATAAATCCAGGATAAACGTGGGCTTTATTCAGGTCGATCCTGGTTGCAGACAGATTATCAGGAGGTAATTCTGAGTAAAGCTTAACGATTTTTTCCCCGTCAATCAGAATAGCATTACAGATATCATCAACGGAAGTCATTTTATGAAAAACAGCATTATATAGAAGTATCATAGTTCATCAGAGAATATCTGTTTAAGCATCTGATAAAACAGGTAAATCGGAAAACCCATGACATTGAAATAACAACCGCTTATTTTACTGATAAATTGACTTCCATAACCCTGGATACCATAAGCACCTGCTTTATCAAAAGGTT
>JAFGMF010000037.1 GCA_016927675.1 Candidatus Cloacimonadota bacterium | reverse complement strand
TGATCTTTTTATGAAGGCGATCGCGCATTGACAAAAGTCTATTTTGGTTAATCCCGAGATCACGCTGCGCTACCTCACAGGCTTTTCCCAAACCGGCAATTTCCATGGTGTTTTCCGTGCCGGCGCGAAGATTATGTTCGTGATCGGCTCCGTGCATGATTTTTGCTAATCTGGTTCCTGATTTGATAAACAGAGCTCCGATCCCCTTCGGTGCGTATAATTTGTGTCCGGCAAGAGAAAGCAGATCAACACCTAACTTATTCACATCAACTGATATTTTTCCGGCTGACTGGGCAGCATCGGTATGCAGTACAATGCCATGCTTATGGGCAATTTTGCTGATCTCTGCTATAGGCTGGATCGTGCCGACTTCGTTATTGGCATGCATTATCGAGATCAGGATGGTTTCAGGTGTGATCTTCTGTTCCAGATCAGTACATGAAATCAGACCAGTATCATCAACAGGCAGATAGGTTATGCGAAATCCCTGCTTACTCAGGTGATCACAGACTTCCATGATCGCAGGATGTTCGATGGCGGAAGTAATAATATGATTACCTTTGCTTTTCAGCGCCAGTGCAATTCCTTTTAAAGCAAGATTATTGGATTCTGTTCCACCACTGGTAAAGATTATTTCTTCAGGATCACAGTTGAGCAGAATTGCAACCTGAGATCTTGCTTTTTCGACAGCTTTCCGTGCCTGAACTCCGAACCAGTGGTTACTTGACGGGTTACCGAACAGGTTTCTGAAATAAGGCTCCATTGCTGCAATAACTTCTTCATCAAGAGGCGTTGTTGCATTATAATCAAGATAGATAGGCTGTTTTATTTGCATCGGTTAATATTCGTCAAAATGATAGAATTCAGCGTTTTCAATCCAGGTTTGAGGCCTTGTTACCATTTCGATGATATCCTGTAGCACATAAACCTGTTTCTGTTCTTCCCGGATAATTTCTTCCAGAACTTGCCGACTTGTTTCGCACTCCAAATCTTCAAGACTTTCACGATATAGATTCAGTTTACGTTCAGCCAGATTCAAAGCTTCTTCATACAATTTGATCTGATCAAGATCACACGAGAAAGAAGCCTTGTTCTCTTTCATTTCTCTGAGAAAGTTCTTGAATTTGAGAAAAGCATCTGTAGCTGTCATCTGTCGGCAGTCTTCATTCTGCATCTTGGTAAACATAGCTAGATGTTTATCGTGGTCTTTTCCAAGCATGTTAAGAATATTCCTGATTCCCTCATTTCCAGAGCAGTGATCTGCCAGAAGCTTATAATGGGTTTTCATTTTCTGTTCTAATTCTAATGCCTGATCTATAAAATCCATAAATCCTCCAGTTTTTTGAATTCGGTTAAATTTTTAGTAAAAATGAATTTCTAACAATTAAATTGATCAGATATCATATTGATTGAAAATCTGACAAGACATTTTCTGATCTCAGGTAAGATTATATTTCATATAAAATATAAATTTGACATTATTAAATAATCCTTTATAATTTCTTGTAAAATTATTCAGGAGACGATATGGAACATTTAAACAAAGATTCGTTCAGAGAAAAAATTTTCGATTTTGAGAACAATACTGAATGGAATTATCAGTCTGAAGTGCCCAGTATCATAGATTTCTATGCTGATTGGTGTGGTCCCTGTAAAATGATTGCTCCGGTATTGGAAGAATTATCCAGGGAATATGAAGGGAAGCTGAACATATTTAAAGTTGATACCGAAAAAGAACAGGAACTGGCAGCTGCTTTCGGGATCAGAAGCATTCCTTCCATTTTGTTCATTCCTAAAAACGGACAACCTCAAATGGCAACAGGTGCTTTACCTAAAGATTCTATTAAAAAAATTATCAGTGAAGTTCTGGAAGTTAATTGATTTGGCAGGGGGAGGATCAAGCCCGATGATCATTTAATTGATCTTCGGGCTTTTTTTTTACTTAAAGGAAACCATTTCAGCAAATCACTGTTTCTACGGACATAACACCTTTTCTTTTCGCGCAGAGCATTGGAACCAGATATATCCCAGATTCTCGTTCCAATGGTCTCCGTTGGAATGTTTTATATCTCCGCTCCTGCGGATTATCTTCACGCAGAGCGTGGATCACTTTATTCCAACGCAAAGCATTTGAACCGGAAGTAATAATATTATTCTTTTTTATTAAAGGTAAATAGAGAAAATTCAGTTTCAGCGCTTAATATCCAGAAATCTGGTTACGTTTTCAAGAAATCTCAAATCTCAGATCAATTATCCGGGTTGTGAAGAAATCGAGATAAATCCAAAGAAATAATTTGACTTTCCGCAGTGGTAACAGATTTTACCGGCATAACAGGGGAGCCTTGTAAAAGTGCTGAGAGGAATCATCTCGACCCTTCGAACTTGTCGGGTAATGCCGAAAAGGAGTTTTCATGGATTTTAAGGCAACTGTAGATTATAAACAAGTTGTAACCAGTCTTGACTGGTTGGTTTTTTTCGCAGTATTTCTGTTAACCATCGCTTCAGTCATTTATGGACAATATTTACGTAAACGTCAGCAGCAGAAAGAAGTAGAGCAGTATCCTATTTTGGAATTACTGCTGATGGGACGTCGACTTACCCTGCCGTTATTTGTGGCTACCCTTGTTGCAACCTGGTATGGCGGAATTTTCGGGGTAACCAGGATTGCATTTGAACAGGGGATCTTCAATTTCATTACTCAAGGTTTCTTCTGGTATATTGCCTACCTGATTTTTGCAATTTTCATCACTCACAAGGTTGCAAAATATAAGGCTGTAACTCTACCAGATCTGGTTAATAAGATGTTTGGCCCTAAATCAGGAAAATTAAGCGGGGTGTTTAACTTTTTCAATGTTCTGCCAATCGCATATGTGATCAGCCTGGGTTTGATTATTCAGGCTTTCTTCGGCGGAGAAGTCTGGCAGGGGATGCTCGTGGGAGTGACTATTGTTATCCTATACACAATTTACGGTGGTTTCCGCGCAGTTGTCTTCTCCGATCTGATTCAG
>JAFGMF010000036.1 GCA_016927675.1 Candidatus Cloacimonadota bacterium | reverse complement strand
GTCTATTTATGTACTTTCCTGATAAATTCTTCCACTTCGGGAATTCCGCCCTGATAGATAAGGTAACCATTATAAGGTTCCTTTTCGGTGATGTCGTTACTGATCGGAGTAAGCATCAATTCTTTCACCTCTTCTATTTTATTTGTTTGCCCCAAAGCCCAGCCCAGTTTTATGTAAGCTACTTCAGGCAGCATGTTTTCGGCAGGTACAACTCCATAACTCATCAGATCTCTGCCTGTATCATAAACAAACATATGAACATAACCCCAGAGTGTCTGCACAGTCATAAAAACAGGGATTTCCAGTTCAGCGCATTTTCTGATTGCCGGATAAAGAGGTTTATTGACATGCCCCAGTCCTGTTCCGGCAATTACGATCCCTTTATAACCGGCATCAATCAGCGAATAGATCATATCCGGCTGCATATTGGGATAATAATACAACATTGCGACTTTTTCTTCAAAATAGGGTCTGATCTCTACTTGTTTGTCCATTCTCCGGCGGTTATAATGATCTTTTAATGGAGTGATCGCATCACGCGTTACAATTGCCAGTGGGATATCACCTATGGTTCGAAAAGTCGAACGATATGAAGAATGCATCTTACGAACCCTTGTTCCCTGATGCAGCAGCCCGTATTCATCGGAAGTAGGACCGAACATGCAGACCATCACTTCGGCAATATCGGCTCTGGAAGCGGCAGTAACAGCATGAATGAGGTTGAGGGCAGCATCAGAGGACGGTCTGTCTGATGAACGCTGGGAACCGACCAATACGATCGGCACAGGTGAGTTCTGGATCATAAAGGAGAGTGCCGCAGCGGTATGATGCAGAGTATCGGTACCATGCCCGATTACAATGCCATCAACTCCTTTCTCGATTTCTTTTCCAATTGCTTTAGCCAAAGTAATATATTCTTTGGGACCCATGTTTTCACTGAAAACAGCAAAAAGTTTTTCGGTCTCCAAATTACAGATATCTGCAAGTTCTGGTACTGCCCCGTAAAGCTCACCGGGAGAAAAGGCAGGAATAACAGCCCCGGTTCTGTAATCAAGCCTTGAGGCAATTGTCCCACCGGTTCCCAGAAGCTTGACTCTTGGTTTACCTTCATCAAAAGGGAAATCCTTTTCCGGTATTTTATAATGAGCTTCCCTGTAACCTACTTCCTGTGCGGACAGGATAGTGTTAACATCGATCCCGATATTGTAACCCGTACTTAATTTAAGGACAATATGATAGTCATCATCATTTTCCGATCTGGGCAGGATGATTCCGCTGAACTCCCCTCTGGTCGTCTGAAGAATGGATTCACTCCAGACTCTGATATTGAACTTTTTCAAGACTTCCAGGGCTCTTCCCCGATAACCTTTAAACATATCAATCATGCTTAACCTCCTCATTTGATCCGGATTCGGCAAGCACATTTTTCCAGAGTTCAGCCAGGGCAATATTTCCAATTGCGGAAGATCGAAGCTGACCCATTATCCATTTTGCTTCAGCTTGGGGGTGAGAAGAACGTCGCAGAGACGGAAATATTTTTTTCAATGCAGGGATCTCTTTTTTCAGCTTATCGGGCTTATGACGAGTAAATTTGACAGTATTAAGCACGGAATCAAAATCCATCCGTGGATATTGAAAAATCACTGGAAGTAATTCGGTTGCCAGATCAAGCTGTATCTTTTTTTCGATCAGAAATTCAAACAACTCATAAATCCTCATGAAATTGAAGGTTAAAGATGATTCGTGATGACCCTGAACATATTTCAGTTTATGAGCCAGAAAAGTAGCACAATAAACCGGTTCAAGCCCGAAATCGGAGATCAGATCTTCCAGCAAGGGGATAAGATTATTTCGCAGCAGATATACATAACAGTCCTGAGGAATTTGCCATTCCTGTAACTGAATGATCCTTTCATTTAAATCAACCGGCAAGTGTTCACGAATCTGGTCAATATCAGCATCTTCAATCGGGATCGGAGCAGAATCAGTATCCGGATACATTCTGTCTGCTCCCGGCAACACTCGTTCGAAAACTGTGGAACCATCCGATCTTGCTTTTCTGGTTTCATTGGGAACTCCCTGAAAAGCAAGACGACATCTTTCCTCGATAGTTTCCACTGCAGTTTTGAGATCATCCTCGGAACTCCAGAAAACAATTTGAGCATCGTTATCTTCACTGCCCAGTAATCTGCTGCGCCTGCTTAATAAATTCTGGTCAAAAACCGGTTGCTGATCTTCCGAATATACCATGTTTGGTTTTTCCAGACACGCGATCACCTTCAACCTGTCGGATATTTCGTCTGCAAAAGACTGCCCCGGCTGGGTAAAATGAGAGAGAATTCCCCGAAATTCCGGCAGATTTACCGCTACCAGTTTATGCCCTTGAGCAATTGCATTTTTAATTGGCTCATATTGAACATCTTCCGCATCGAAATTGAAGAGTTTGTAAGTAAACTTCCAGTTTTCTGCTGATTTTATCCGTTTTGCCAATTCTGCTTTGATGCTCAACAACGCTTTCTGCCGAAAAGCTTCATTATGGGTCAGAGCAGGGATCCAGCTGATATGCGAAACACCTTTTATCTCAACTCGGGTTCCCCCTTCAATACTCACATTCACATCCTGCCTGCCAGCTCCGATCCCGGTTCGGACTTTTCCTGTACTCCTGTTCATAAACCGGATATACTGAGCAGCTTCCTTGACTTCTGCCGGAGTCTTCATGTCCGGATAAGTTACGGTTTCGATTAAGGGAATTCCCAAACGGTCTGTACTGTATATCCGCTCATGCCCAATATCTGATACTTCTCGACAGGAATCTTCCTCAACACTTAGTTGAATGATCCTGACTTGCTTGTTTCTCAGAGGGATAATACCTTCTATCCCGACAATTGCCGTTCTCTGAAAACCAGTCGGAATACTGCCATCGAGATATTGTTTGCGAGTGATATGCAGTTCGCCCACAATATTGAGTTTCAACAGAAGTGCAATTTCGATCGCGTATCTCAACGCTTCCCGATTGATCGGGAAAGGCGGTGTATCATCAATTTCATAAGTGCAGGTCGTTTCATTACCGATCCGGTAGGTTATGTTCTTCCTCGTCTTGAATTCCATTAAAGCCGTACCGTCATATGTACCCATCTCAGACAAGGTGGGACGCATATGACGGATGATCTCGGCATCATAGGAATCAAGATCATGATACTTGCCGGCAGGACACCGGCAGAACAGTTTTTTTTCTGTTTTTAATTGCTGATGTACTTCCAGACCACTCTGAAATCCCAATTTCTGATAAACTTCCGTAGTACTGTCATGAAGCGTCTGATAATCGATTTTCTCCTGAGTTGATCTGTAATTTTCAGCCGGATTAAATTTCTTTTCCATAAATTCTGCCTTCTTCAGCGAAATTTTGTTAACTTCAAAAAGACAGTCCAAACTGTCAATCAGAATTGCTGAACTGAATTTTTCGAATAAGATATTTAACTTCTTCATTAAAAAAGATGATTAGAATTATTTGATATAAGCTTTAGTTAACCGATCAGAAAAACCTTGTCTGGAATGATATTTTTTTTTTCATAAAAATTGATTTTTAATTACAAATTGCTCAACTGCTTAAGTGTTTGGTTATAAGCTGCAATGAATAACTCTGCAACTATTGGCTTAATACTCATCTTCAAACTCAATATCTTCTGGGTAGCTACCCCCGATTTTAAAAATCATCATCTCAGGTTAACTTATTTTTGCAGTTTAATTAAATTCTCCTATTTCTCAAGTTCTTTGCATATCCTTTTCGTTAAAATCCAAAACTGAAACTTATGATCAGGAAAATATCTGTTGAAGAAAAAAATCCCGGGACGATTCATACTTATAAAATTGCATTTCATTACCCCGTAACAGAGCTTTATCTGAAAAAAGTTGATTTATTCTTTTTCTTCAAATATATTCTGATCAGGATTTTTGATAATTTTACAGATACATAGAGTGGTTTTTGTGGATATCTATCGCCTCGATATTTTCGAGCGAATCATTAAATATAATCTCAGGTACAATAAATTAACAAGGAGAATCAACTTATGATCGGTAAAACAATTAACCTGCGAACAGCGGTATTAACATGGACTGTTTTTATCGCAACTTTTTTTTGGACTTCCACCATGCGCTTACTTCTTAAACCAGAGATCTCAAGCTGGAGAATTTTTAATTTCTGTGGGAAGGGAGCAGTCGGAGAATTTTGGTTATTACCTCTGATTGCATTGCTTGTCTTGTTCACTCTTTATCTTGAAAGTCGCGGTAGATTGAGAAGACTATACCATTTTTTAATTATTTCTTGGCACACTCTACTTACAGGTCTTGCAATTTATGGCAGTTTTCGAACTAATTCTGAAGTCACTTTTGGTGCCTGGGGAATTTCTCTATCACTTATCTGGCTGATCATTCCGTTTGCTTTTTTTTCTGTTCTTACTCTGCTTCTGGTAAGGCAGGAGATCAAAGGTATTGTTCCGGTTCCGATTTACGAATGGTCCAAAATTAACTGGAGTATGTTGGCTGGTGCAGTGCTGATCCTGCCGTTAGCTTATATTTTATTCCATCTGGGAACAGGTTTTAATTTAATGGTAAAACTTGCTATCATAATAACGATAATTCAGTGGATTTTACTCGCTGAATCTCTTGGTCGACCTAAACCTGAAAATCAGTACAAACTTACGGTTAATAACAGCAATGTGTGATCAAAGTTCTCTCAAGTCGAAATTAAAGCTCTGGAATGTTCAGGAATTATCTTGTGTTAACGTTTCTACACTCGATATCCAATTGTATTTAGTACTTTACAAAAGAATAAGGATTATACCTTGTGCTCAGAGTAAGAAATCAGGAAACAGAGCGCTTGACCTGTAGTATATCATGGTAAAATAATTATGTCTATAAAAATCAATTAACGGAGGAAATGATGAAATATTCAGTTGTTTTTTTTATCCTTTTTATCTGGTTGACATGTTCAGCCGTCGAGACTCTCCAGGATTATCTGCAGACGGCAGATAGTCTTGATCAACAGAATCAGTTCGAATCTGCCATTAAAACACTGGAAAATGCCAACGAAAAATATCCTGATCATGCCGATGTTTTTTCCAGATGGGGTTTAATTTACGGAAAAATGGCCGGTTCAACGTCAGATTTCATGAAAGCAGGAAGTTACAGCGCCAAAGCTTTTGCACTACTGGATAAAGCCGTTTCTCTTGATCAGAATCATCTGCAATCCCGTATAAACAGGGGGATATTAGGCTCTAATGTACCTGCTTTTATGGGTAAGCTGTCACAAGCCATTGCTGATTTTGAATATATCATCACCAATAACCTCACTGCCGAAATATCCACTTTAGCTTTTGTCCATTTTCAACTGGCAACAGCTTATCAGAAAAATGATAATCCGTCAAAGGCTGAAGAGAATTTTCAGAAAGTTCTGCAATATGATAGTGAAAGTGAAATTGCTGAATCTGCCCGTCAGCAGCTTTCACAATTATCTGAAGAACAAACCGGAACTGATCAGGAGCAACTTGATGACTATTCTTCCGAAGCCGATCTGAAAGACGTTGATCAATTGATGGCAAATTCAGATTATGAACAGGCTGCAATTATTTTACGGAAATTAATTTCTGCTGATCCGGAAAACCTTCAGATTTTACTGATGCACCTGCAAGTCCTGGGAAATCTTGCAGGAGACGGTTATAATGAAAAAATCTATCAAGATCCAGAATACCGTACTAATCTGGCTTTCGAAATAGCGGATATTCTTGATAAGGCTCATCGAATTGCTCCGGATAACATGGAAATACGTTTTATCCGGGATGAACTTCTGATCGAGCTGCCCTTCTTTGTCGGCAGAATGGACGAAGGCATTGATGACCTGCTCTGGATATCTGAAAATAAACCGCAACATCAGGCAAAGGCACTTTTTCTTCTAGGTAAAGCCTACCGTAAAAAGGCAACCAGTCACTGGGTAAAAGCATACACCGAAACCTCCGATCCGGAAATGAAAGAACTTATTTTAAAAACACAACAACCGAAAATAAAATACTTCAATCCTTCAGAAACTGAATTACCATGTTTCATTGTTGATTTCACACTTGGTCTTCAAGATGAGTTGGAACCACAGCTGGCCATCTGGATAGAAACTGCCGAAGGAAAATTCGTGAAAACAATATATGTTTCAGGTTTCAGCGGATTTGTTAAAGAAAAACAGGTAACCCTTCCCTCCTGGGCAAAATCATCTCGCTTTCAGGATGCGGATCTGGTCACCGGTGCCAGTATTGATATCGGTCATCATCTTTATCAATGGGATTTACAAGACTACGCAAATAAAACCGTTACAGCTGGTGAATATAAGCTTTTTTTTGAAATCTGCCATTGGCCTCATGTCAATTATGAATACTTTGCCATTCCTTTTATTCTCAATTCCGAAAACTTCGAGATCATTAATTCCGACAATGAACTCATTCCACAGATCAGACTCCGATATTACCAGGATCTGTCCAGATAGAGGAGATTAATCCTAAAATGAATCTGAAGAAAAATCTTATTGATTCGATCGACTGGCGTAATATCAGACTGATGATCTTTTACTGTCTGATCATCACGCTACTGCTTTCCTTCATTTTCATGGCATCAAAGGCCAGATTTGAGTTTAGGGTAATCCTGGTAACTGCAACCTATTCTTTCTCTATCGGATTCTCGATATATTTCATTATGAGCATCTTCAGCCTTGAGATCAGAAAAAAATATCTCAGAACAGTTTTCTCCCTCATTCAGATTATTTTCGCCAGTATTGTCGGATTGATGATCGCAAATCTGTTTTTTATGCTGTTCTTTAGTCAAAGCAAAT
>JAFGMF010000244.1 GCA_016927675.1 Candidatus Cloacimonadota bacterium | reverse complement strand
TGCAAAGCTATATATGATAATGCCTTAATTGCATAACTGGTCTTTGTGGAAATATGCATCAAAACCTCCAACAGGAATAACATAGTAAAATAGTATGAAATGGCAAGGATTTTTTAAGGGATGGCTGAAAATATGATTAAGATTAAATCGATAGGTGTCGGCTATGGTAATGAAAACGTAATTAATAACCTGACTTGCAGTTTTTCAACTGGAGAATTCTGTGCACTGATCGGACCAAATGGGGCTGGAAAATCAACTTTACTCAAGTCAATTCTTGGGATCCTGCCTTTAAGAACCGGCGAAATATTAATCAAGGATAAATCTGCAGCACTCTGGAAAAGGAAAGAATTGGCCAGAGTATTGACTTTGATACCTCAGGAGATAAATCTGCAGTACGATTTTCGGGTGATCGATCTGATCATGATGGGTCGTTATCCTTATCTGGATTACTTCCGTAACTACAGTGCCGAAGACAGAGAGATCACCAAGCGGGTAATGAAGGAAATGGATCTGATCTCGTTCAGTGAAAAATATTATTCTCAGTTGAGTGGCGGCGAGAAAAAAAGAGTGGCAATAGCCAGAGCTCTCGTTCAGGAGACAGAGATCATTCTGATCGATGAAGCTCTGGCGGAATTGGATATCAATCATCAGCTAGAGTTAATGGAAATACTGGCAGCGATTAACAGGAAACAGAAGAAGTTAATTCTGCTGGTCTCTCATGATATCAATCTGGCTGCTGATTACTGCCAGCGCTTGATCATGCTGAAAAATGGAGAGATAATCGGTGATGGTTCCATCAGTGAAGTTTTTAGCGAAGAAAATCTGGAAAAACTCTATGATCGTCGTTTGCGTGTGATTACCAATCCTCTGTCAAAAAATCCAAATATTATATTTCCGGGATTACATGAATAAAAGGATTTTTATATTCTGGTTCATCCTGATGTCGGGACGGTTGATGACTTATGTTTTACCGGGATATATCTGGGATTCTCAGGGAAATCCACTGGACAACGTATATCTGAAAGCAGGACAGTGTAGTGCAATTACTAATGCACATGGACGGTATGAGCTTGAAGTTGTTTCTCAGGATGAGCTGGTATATTTTCATCGGATCGGTTATGAAGACGTGATCCTGCCGATAGCAGAAATCCCTTATCGTTTAACCATGAATGCCGCACCTTTGAAGTTGAAGGGCATTAGTGTCGAATCAGGAGATGACATTTATCGGCAAACAGCTGATTTCAGCAGGATAATAATTGATCTGGATAATCAGAGTGCCGAAAATTCTCTTCCGGAGATATTGAAAAAGATCCAATATTTATCAATTTCAGGAAGTGGTTTAACAGGTGAAGAGCAGAAAGCATCAGTCGCTGGCTTTCTGCCCAGGCATATTGTGGTTTTACTCGACGGTGTCCCGTTAAATGCACCGGGTGAAGCTGTAGATCTATCCCTGATCCCGATCGCACTTCTGGAATCTATCGTGATTAATAAAACAGGTTTTGCCGAGGTGGGCAGCGGAGCTATGGGTGCAGTGATTGATCTGAGAACAGATAAACCCGGTGACAGCAGGATAATTAAAATCAAACAGAACCTCGGAGCTTATGGAATGTCCCGCTCTGAACTTAGCATCAACCATCCGTTTTCCGGATTGAAGTTTAGAATGTATGCCGGGATATTTTCTGCAGATAACGATTTTACTTATCAAGCCAGGGAATTCTGGGACAATCCGGATTCTTTGAGAATTCGCCGGGAAAATCGTAAACAGAATTTCGATTTGAACATTGCTGTTTCAGATAATACGCATTGGCTGAACTGGGATTATTCTCTTTACTGGCAGCAGCTAAATCATCAACTTCCCGGACCAACAAACACCAACGTTTACCTGGGAAGCTTGCTAACCGGTAATAATGCAAGGCAGTTATTAAGATTAAGCAAAGCATTATCGGGCACCTTTTATCAGATGGATTTAATTTTCAACAGGGAGGAAACGGAATACGATAATCGGGATTCTGACTACCCGGATTTCCGTCTGCTGAATCGTAATTTCCAGAGCAGAAAGGGAATCATCTTTTCTGCAACTCGATCGTTTTTCAGGGGTAAACAGAAAATCGGGTTTGAATATCAGAATGATTTGTCTGAATATGATGATGTGTTGAATGAAAACAATTCGATTGCAGCTATTCAACGGGATCGGTATGCAATTTACTTCTCCCCTGAATATAATGGCAATTTAGGACTTTTGAGTCTCAATATAGATGCTGGAACTCGTTATGAAACATTCTCCGATCTGCAGGATCAATCCAGCCTGTCCTGCAGTGCAGAAATGACCTTACATAAAGAAATCAGGCCAATTATCGGGATTGGTTACTCGAGAGGTTATACTGTTCCATCCTTTTATGATCTTTACTGGGTGGGGGACAGTCAGGCGATTGGTAATCCGGAGTTGAAATCGGAATCTTCCAGAACCTGGCAGGTTAGAGCAGAGTTAAAATACCGGGAGAATTCGCTGGCAATTTCACGGAAGCACGATCGAATAAATAATCTGATTTACTGGTTTCCCAATTTCAATCAGATCTGGAAACCGGCAAATCTTGGTGAAGGAGAAATTGACTATCTGGAGATCAATGCAATGCTAAATCCGATCAATAAGATCATGATCAACCTTGGTTATTCTGCTGTCCGGGCAATAGACCGCAGTCGAAATCCAGATGGATCACAAACAGCTACCTACGGAAAATCTTTGATTTACACACCAGAATATAACTTTGTTGCCGGGGTGAATTTTCGATCCGGTAATGCAGATCTAAACGTGAATTACAGGTTGACAGGACCGCAGTGGACTACCAGAGATCAACTCAGCAAAACGAAACGTTTGTCTGAGTATGGATTATTGAATACCGGTTTCAGTTTTCTTGTTAATTATGGATCGTTTCAATTTAATACAAATATCCAGCTGAAGAACATGCTCAATACCCGTTATGAAATTTATGCATATTCTCCTCAACCGGGTTTCAACTGGACATTCGGATTGGAGTTGTCATATCACTGATAAAAAGCGGGGAAATTGAGAAATGAAGATCTTGATTAAAACAATATTTCTGATTAGCCTTTGGGTCACTGATCTGTCAGGGGTATCACTGATGGTAATAAATTCCGGCAGTGAAACACTTTCCCGGATCGATCTTACTACAGGCAATACAGATAATTCGTTTGCTTCACTGGGAGCGATGGCTAACCGGATGGCGTTGACTGAAGACTGGATTTATGTTGTTAATTCCGGTGATAACAATATCCAGAAGATAAATTCTCATACCGGGCAGACCGAAGCTTATATCTATCTTGGAGTTGCTGTAAATCCTTATGATATTATCATCAATGATGATAAATGTTATGTGACCGGAGCAATTTCTCATCAGGTTTATCAGATCGACCTTGTCAGCGAAATTGTGGAAAATAGCTGTAGTGTCGGTGATAATCCTGCCGGCATGGCAATCTGGCAAAATCTGCTTTTTGTAGGGAACACTGATTATGGCTCTAATTACACCGAATGCAGTGTCTCAGTGTTAGATCTGGAGGATTTCTCGATATTGGCAACAATCCCGGTAGCAGCGAATCCTCAATATCTGATCGAATATAACGGGAAAATTCATGTATGCTGCACAGGAAACTGGGCAGATGAGACTGGTAAAGTTCTGATACTTGATCCTGTACAGCTGGTAACTATTGAAACGATTTATCTGGGCGGATTTCCAGGATCTTTGGCAGTGTTGGCCGATGAAACCGTTTATCTTGGTGATTCCATGAATTCCGGAGTTTACGCCTATAATGCTGAAGACTATTCAGTGCTGTATGATGCCGATAATCCTTTCTTGCCCGGAGGTTCTTCAGTGTGCGCAAATAATGAAAATCTGGCTGTTCTGGGTGGCAATTGGGGAGATAATTTCACCGTCAGAGTCTATGATCTTGAGGAAGAGCTGATTGGCGAATACACGGTGGGAATGTATGGAACTCAGATAGCATTTCAGCCGGAAAGCAGCAGTAATTCAGATAATCAGATGACAATTCCGATCCGTGATCTCTGCAATTATCCCAATCCGGTTTTAAATGACAAAACCGGTCGTTCTTTCGGGACTACGATTACATTTTCTCTTACTACCGGTTGTTCTTTTGAGTTATCGATTTATAACATCAAGGGTCAGAAGATAAAGAAATTTTCCAGAGATTCATTATCTTCCGGAAGACAGCTGATTTTCTGGAATGGGCTGAATGAATCCAATTCTCCCGTGCCGGGAGGATTATATTTTTATACTGTAAAGGCGGATAATTATATCAGATCGGCAAAAATGCTGCTGATCAGGTGATATAAAAAAATCAGCTAAGTCAGGCTTTACAAGTTCATAATCTTATCATCCGAATTGAGTTGGTAAACATGTTGCAAAAAAAATTGACGTTTTCCATCTTTCCGCAGAGCTTAATCCTGTGAAAAAAATACAGGTGATCGTTGCCCTTATTTTGTTAACCGGTGTTGGGCATTTTCTGATCTCACCTCTTCGGGCAGAGATGGAAAAACCATTACTGGAACAGTTTGGTGAAGAATT
>JAFGMF010000243.1 GCA_016927675.1 Candidatus Cloacimonadota bacterium | reverse complement strand
TGGTGCTGGAAAGAGGATTCGAACCTCCGACCTACTGATTACGAATCAGTTGCTCTACCAACTGAGCTATCCCAGCACTTGTAAACAGGACAAAAGATGCCGCCCGGTTTTTTAGTCAAGGTGATTTTACCCCGCGCAGTATGAAATATTCGTAAATGGATTTTCATGTTTAATCAAATTGATTAGATATAAATATTTCCGAAAGATTTTTGACAATTTCAGCACAAGTTATAACCATGTCCAAAAAATATTAAGGAAAACTCATGCTGCAGATCAATGATCTTCATGTTGTTAAAGAGGGCAAAAAAATCCTGAACGGGATTGATTTACAGATCGATCCGGGAGAAAAAATTGTAATTCTCGGCGAATCTGGATCGGGAAAATCTACACTGCTCAAATCTATAATTCTGTTTGAGACAATTACCTCGGGTGAGATAAAATTTTCCGGAGCAATCATTGATAAGCTCAATGTCTCCGAATATCGTAAGAATTTTATTTATATTTCTCAGAAAGCTCCCCAGAGTTTTTCTTCGGTCAAGGAGTATATCTGTCTGCCGTTTCAGTTTCGTCGGAACAAGAGAAATACTCCAGAGGAATCTGTTCTCAAAACTTATCTGGAAAATTTTAATTTTGCTTCTGCTATTATGGAACAGAATTATAATGATCTTTCAGGTGGTGAACAGCAGAGAATCACAATTATCCAAGCTTTATTGATCAATAAACCAATATTTCTGCTGGATGAGATCACATCCAATCTGGATAAGAAGAATGTTTCCCGGGTTGTGGAACAAATTCTCTCCGAAAGAGCAAGATCAGTTATCTATGTTACTCATGATACTGATAATCTGGATAAGTTTGATAAAATTTACAGACTGGCCGATGGACTAGTCAGACAGGAGGTTGCCAGATGAATTCCACATACGACATTCCCATTCAATCCCTTATCTTCTATGTTTTTCTGTTCATTATTCCTGTCATGATCTTTAAATACCTCAAAATAAGAAAAGTGAAAAGTCTGATCATATCAATTGCCAGAATGGTATTTCAGTTATCTATGGTTGGAGTTTATCTGGGATATATTTTTCATCTCAACAATATCTTTATAAACATTGGCTGGATTGTCCTGATGATCTTTGTTGCTAACATTTCGATTCTTGATCAGAGTGGATTATCAATTCGGAAGTTAAGCTATTATACAATACCAGCTTATTTTATTACTGTAGTTGTCGTTCTGGCTTCTTTTCTGATAATTTTTTCAACGGATACAATCTTCAGTGCCCGTTATCTGATTCCACTGGGCGGAATGGTTCTGGGCAACCTGCTGCGAAGTAATATTGTCGGCCTGGACAGATTCTTCTCCGAGTTGCGCAAACGTGAAAACGAATATATTCAATACATCTCACTTGGGGCACAGCGTAGTGAAGCTGTAATTCCCTTTTTACGAGAAGCATACAAAGCGGCAATGGCACCTCAGATAGCCGGTCTGGCAATTATGGGGCTGGTTGCACTACCGGGAATGATGACCGGGCAGATCCTCGGAGGTTCCTCACCTATGCTGGCAATTAAATATCAGATCATGATCATGACTGCAATCTTCGTAACGACTTCCGTTTCTGTTCTGCTTGCCTTAATTTTTTCCATGAATTCTGCCTTTGACAGTTTTGGCAGATTCCGGAAGGATATTTTTAAAGATCATCGTGAAAGGAGAAAAAAACATGACTGATAGATTATATATCAAAGACGGTTATCTTCGGGAATTCACAGCTACTGTTATCGGTTCTAACGCCGATGAACAGTGGCTGATTCTTGATCAAACGGCTTTCTATCCTGCGGGTGGAGGTCAACCATCAGACACGGGAATTATCCGTTATGATAATGAAACACTTGAAGTCACCCGGGTTATTTCCTTCCAGGATGAGATCAGACATCTGATCCGGGGCAAATTACCTAGTTTGGGGCAGGTTGTAACAGGTATCCCGAATTGGGAACGCAGATATAGTCTGATGAGAACTCATACAGCTTTACATATGCTTTCTGCAGTTATCTGGCGGGATTATCAGGCTCAGGTAACTGGCGGAAATATGGAACCTTTGAAGGGAAGACTGGATTTCGAGCTGGAAGCAATGAACGCTGAATTGATCAGTGAAATTGAACGTAAGGTCAACGCCGAAGTTGCTGCAGCACACCCGGTCAGTGCACGCATTCTATCCAGACCGGAAGCCGAGAAAATCCCGGATCTGATCAGGACAAAAGTTAATTTACTGCCATCATCCTTAACCGAGATCAGAATAGTTAAAATCGGTGATCTTGACCTGCAAGCTGATGGCGGAACACACGTTAACAACACCGAAGAAGTTGGTAAAATCTCAATAGTCAAATATAAAAGTAAAGGAAGGATTAATAAACGGATTCAAATTGAACTTGAGGATCTGCCTTATCCTCGATAGATCATATCCTTCGTATTCCTTTAGTGGAAAATGCATTCAGATCAAGTCCGGCAAATTCATTGCGTAAAAATTTGTTTACTGCAGCTGCCCCGATCATTGCAGCGTTATCCATGCAATATTCAAGCGGTGGAAAATATATCTCTGCCCCTATTTTCTGAGCACTTCTGGTTAGATTTTTTCTTAACAGACTGTTAGCAGAAACACCGCCTGCAACAATGATTGTTCCAAGTTTGTTCTTTCTGGCATAGTTGATAGTCTTACTCACCAGACTTTCAACAATTGCTTTTTGTACCGAAGCGGCAATATCGGCAAGGTGATTTTCGATAAACTGTGGATTTTTATCGGAGAGATAGTTTCGTACAGCTGTTTTAAATCCGCTGAAACTGAAATCATAATTATCCTTTTGTTTCAAACCCCGGGGGAATTCAGCAAAATCCGGATCGCCATTCCGGGCAATTCTGTCCAGCAGAGGCCCTCCCGGATAGCCAAGACCAATCAGTTTTGCTGTTTTATCGAAAGCTTCACCAGCTGCATCATCTCTGGTCTGCCCCACTATGCGGAAATCATCTTCTGCGCTGAAATGAACCAGCTCTGTATGACCACCGGATACTATCAGCGCCAGATAGGGCGGTTCGAGTTCCGGATGTTCCAATTTATTGGCATAGACATGCCCCAGCATGTGATTCACTGCTATCAAGGGAATACTTAAACCGTAGGCAAGGCTTTTGGCGAAAGAAACACCGACCAGGAGTGCACCGATCAGACCGGGATTGACTGACACGGCAATGGCATTGATCTCACCGAAGGTTAAACCTGCTTTTTTCAATGCTGCTTGAGTGAGAGGCACAATATTCCTGATATGCAGGCGGGATGCGACTTCGGGAACAACACCACCGAAATCTGCATGATCAAGCTGGGAAGAGATAATATTGGCAAGAACCTTGTACCTGTCGGTTACAACTGCAACAGAAGTGTCATCACAGGAAGTTTCAAACGCAAGGATATTAGTCATTACTCAAAATCTGGATTTGCTGGGGAGTATATTCGATTAATTTGACTCCTGACGGCAGTTCAAAATTAACACTGGAAAAATTTTCTCTGGAAGATAGTGCTCTGTTTATATCCTTATTGGAAAGATACGCTCTTATATTGCTGGTGCTGAGACTGTCCAGCACTTCCTGGGGACCTCTGATCATTACCGAAACTTTCTGCGGTATGATCGTTATTTTTTTATCCAGAGGATATTCGACCGGGATCAGTGAATATGTTCTATTGACCAGCCTTATCTGGGTAACATCCAGAATTACATTATTCTGGATCAGTTCAATCTGCAGATGAGGGTTGATCAATTGAGTGATGATTTTACCATTTTCGACCATTTTACGATTTATTTTCCGTGTTTTGATAGACTGGATTTCGTTAACTAGCTCACTGGGACCTTTGATCTCAATATTCTGGTTTAAATTGGTAATTCTATTCTCAATAAAATAGCTTTCATCTGCCGCAGATTCAAAAACAACCTCAAGCGGTTTAGAGCTTGTAATCAATCGATCAAAAGTGATATAATTGATCCTTTCCAGGTCGATTTTTTTGATTTCCAGACTCATACGCTCGGGAATGATAAGATTTGTCTCATTAACGATCAGTTTATTTTTTCCGTAGTGATAATTGCTGGCATCAACTTCGAAATAGATCTCTGAAAACTTGAGCAGCAGAAAATTCAAACCCCGTCCTGAGAGGATGACGGGAACAAGTGGAACCGTATCTGTAGAAACAACAAGATCTGCCGGGATATCGAGGTATTTGACAGGTATCAGTATCCTGTCTGTCTGTTCTTTCAGTAAAACCTGCTGCAGCCAGAGAACAGCGGCAATCAGAACTACTAATATTTTAATTACAAGATTCTTTTTCATGCATTAATATCAGGCTGAAGTGAAATAAAAAAAACACCTGTTTTAACTTCTGATAATATGGAAAAGCCTTTCGCCCATTTTGGAAACATTCTCGTTTTCGTCATTCAACCAGTCGTTAATAGTCTGTTGAGTGAGTAAAACAAATTCCTGTGATTTTTCCCGTCGGTTTTTCTGGATCACGATATTTGCCAGTTTCTTCATTGAGACCCAGATGGTTTTGATCCTTTTTTCATTGGCTTCACATAGCCATTCCCGGAT
Source organism: Candidatus Cloacimonadota bacterium (assembly GCA_016927675.1). Lineage (GTDB taxonomy): Bacteria > Cloacimonadota > Cloacimonadia > Cloacimonadales > TCS61 > JAFGMF01. The sequence continues at coordinate 12,246 of JAFGMF010000243.1, read as the reverse complement.
ATAGGGAAAAACGATGATGGGATTAACACGGGCTACCTGAGTGAGGATGTGAGTGATCTTTTTCTGGACTTCCATAGTATCGTCGTCAATAGCTTCTGAGATGAATTCCATAATAAATGCTGGATCAGAATGAGCGATATTTTCCATACCATGAAAAGACAGGGCTCGTTTCTTTGAATTATCAGATTGAACCCATTTTTTCATCCTTTCTTTCATCAGATCGGGATATCTTTTCCACATTTCATTGATAATACTTTCAGCTTCCCAGGGTACGTTCTCAAATGTATCCTCAAGAATGTCGATCATTTTCTCGGCATCATCAATATAGCGCTGATAGAAATAGAATAATGCAGTGGCTCGAATTCCGTACAGCCGATGAGAAAGCATTTTCTTGGCTATTGGCATGATCTTCCGCTGATCGCGATAATTGATAAGTTCTTTGCCAACAAACTCCCTGATGAAATAATTCGGGGTAGCAGAAAGTTCCAGCAGTTTTTTCTCAGCTTTAGCCTTTTTGTTATCGTCCAGCAGATTATATATGGTATCTAATAATCCGATTATCTCTTTTTTGGCTTCATTATCCAATCTGCCAATTTTTTTTAACATTAATTACCTCATTTCAAAACTCAAAATCAAGTGGTTTCGACAGAATTACCACTTAGCCAGTAGTATCTTTTGAATATAAAAATTCGTTTTATTTATTTATTCCACTGTGATATGAATTACTTATGTGTACAGGAAAATAATCTTTACGCATCCGTCAATCAATTTATTTATTTATTTTTCTATTCCTTGGCCTGGATCCGCTCCAGTTCAATCTTCAGTTCTTGTGACAGCTCAGCTTTATCATCTCTTTTCCAGCGATCATCTATCATACCTTTTACAGGTGTATTCTGTTTGATATAATCCACAATTGCATCTCTCAAAGCCAGTTCCGGTCGTGTAATCTGGGATTCGGGTACTTTGGTGAGCATGGCCAGTCCGGCATTACCCTGAAGCAGAAAGTCCGTTGTTGCCACTTTGTAGATCCTGTCAGCCTTCCAGGGTTCTCCACCGATCAGTAGCGTCGTCAAGCGATCATAATCAGCTCTTTTGCGACTGTACACCACTTTCACGCCGGCAACTCTTAAACCATGTCTGCTGCCGGAAACTCGCATCTCGATAATATTTTTCAGAAAGACGCCATCTACTTCGATAACAACAACCTGATTATCAAAAGGCATAACGTTGAAAACATCTCTGTAAGAGATTGGACCTTGATTCAATTCGCCCCTGATCCCTCCGAGATTAATAAAGGAGAAATCCGCACCGGTAGCTTCCAGCATGGCTTCGCAAACCAGGTTGCCGATCATGCTCTGGGCATCTTCATCGATTTTGGTGATAAAGTTAGCCGCTTCTCCGATGATCTCATCCATTCCCACCTCAGCCTCTTTCTGTCGTTTCTCAATAACGGCGGCGATATCTGCTGCCGGCAGAAATTGATCTTCAAACAGAGTAACTAGAACACCTTCTCTGATCGCTGGAGAATCATATCCGGAGATGGTTTTTGTAGCTTTATCGATTTTAATGATTACATGACCGATACCGCTGCCATAAGCCCATCCCTGAAAAACCAGTGTATGGGTTTCAGGATCTTCCCACGGCTCGGGAAAGCCTTTGTGCATATGGCCACCGAAAAACAGATCGATCCCTTCCACTTCGTGTGCAAGTTCCTGAGAATCATATCCCCAGTATCTTTCCTGTTTACTATCTTGCTCAGTTTCATACCGTTTCTGGTAAACCGGTTCCGGATCATAAGGCAGACCCATGTGTCCTACAACCATGATCAGATCGACATTCTGTTCGCGAACAATGGGGATATATCTTTCCAGAGTCTCTTTTGCCGGGAGAAAATCAACATTCTTGATGTTATCCGGAAAACTCATTTTTTCCGTATCAGTAGTTGTCAGACCAATGATCCCGATCCGAACTCCCATTTTTTCTATGATGATATAGGGTTTAACATAATCAACTAATTCATTGGTACCCTTTTTAACTACGTTCGCAGACAGGATGGGGAATTCAGCCAATTCGTAGGTCTTGATCAAATCTTCTTCACCGATATCGTATTCATGATTACCGATAACGCTTAGATCATAACCGATCATGTTGAAATATTCAATAACTGCAGCACCTTTCGTCATGGTTCCGATAGGGTGTCCCTGGAAAAAATCTCCGACATCGATGAGCAGATGATCTCGGGTAATACCATCGCTTTTCTGTCGAATATCGTTGATATAAGTTGCTGCTGAACCACCTCCACCAAGCATTGGCGGAAAATTCGGATTCATGAAAGTTGCTTCATACGGATCAATTCCGCCATGAATATCGTTGGAAAAAATGATATCAAGATATAGATCTTCCCCATTCAGAGAAAAACAGAGAAGAAAGGTAAGCAGTATTAAAGGTATTTTATACATAATCTCCTACCAGTTATAATTAACCGCAGCTATGAATTTATAGAAATTTTCTTTCACAGTATCGGGATTTTCCCAGCCCCGATCTTCCAGATTAAGATAATAATAATTTGCCCATAGGTCTTCATAATCGTAAAAGCTGTCCTGAAAGAGATCAAGCGTCTCGTATTTTCTATTACAGTAAGAAAGAGAGAAATCAAATTCAAATCTATCCATGAAGGTAAATCCTGTTCCCAGAGTAAAAGTGGGTTCGGTGATTTTCTGAGCAAAGGCGATTCCGGAATCCCATTCAACTGAATAGCTGGTCTGATAATTAAATCCGATCCGGAGGGGAAGATGATTGGAAAATCTGTGTTCTACTCCGATATAATAATTCATTACATCGGCGAAAATTTTATTGGCATCACTCCACCAGACATATTCAAAATCACAGTTCAGATATGTTCTCATGATGTTCCTCGGTTCCCAGGAAAAACCGCTTCTCAGTCTGGCTGGAGAATTGAAGTCGGCAAAAGTGAGTGAATCGCTGATCTGCAGATTCTGAAGGCTGTCAAATCTTGCATAATAGATATAGACGGCTTCGTCAAGATCGGTGCCATCTGCTTTTCCTTTCAGGTCAAATTCAATTTTGGGAGTATAGGCAAATCCGACACCGAGGCGGGAATTGATCTTAGTACGGGCACCGATCGTAAATTTCAGACCGTCAAAATCTCTGTTGAGAGTATTGAGGGTATCTGATAATTCGCCTTCGGAAGTCATATCAAAAGCTTGATCGGACCAGTTAATTTTCCTTTTCAGTTTGGTTTCACCGCTCAGTTTTGCGATTTCCAGCCCCAGAGAGATAAACTCGCGGTATGATACAGCGACAGCCAGATCATAGGCATAGACAGTTCCGTCACCTTCCAGAGAATTCCTGGCGATAATCGGCGGATAATTGTTATAATCAGAGTTGGCATTATTCCTGACCTGTTCATCATAGTTCGAATCGAAGCTGAGATAAGGATAGAAGCTAAGTCCGGCAGCTATCTGAATATCCTGCATGCTTTTTTTATAATACGCGCCTAAGGAAATATCTGGATAATAATTGGAATTGCTTACGTACGTAGCATCATCAATATAAGCGTCGAAAGAGTTATACATGGGCAGGGATCGATTTTCACTGGTCACCATTACTGTTGTATTGAGTTGAACACCCAGAGTTCCCGGCAGAAAGCTCAGATTTGCTGGATTAATCAAGCTGTCAAAAAATCTGTTCCCTCCTGATGCTGCAGCCGAGCCCATGGCAGCGGAGCGTGGATCAAGATTCCCGGTATAATTTCCAGCAATTCTGTCCATTACGGAATATCCGAAAAGGTTTCCGATTATGATCAACATTATTAAGATTAACTTATATCGCCTCATTTATCCTCCAGAATAATATATCCTTTTTCTTAAAATTTCCAATCCAACTGCAACCTCAGGCTGGTTTCCTTGTTTTCCACCCTGGGGAAATAATATTCTCCTTCTTCCGGGATTTCATTAAACAGTCTGAATTCCAGATCTCTTGTGATAAATTCCTTATATTTGAATTTTATCGAGAAGAAGATATTATTTGCTATCCTGCTATGAAGAGCAAACCAGTATTTATAACCACGGTCAGTTTGTTCAAAATCCAGTTCAACATCTTCGAAATCCCAGATAGAAGCACCGTGACATTTCCAGAAAGAGAAATTACCGTTCACTTTCAGATTGCTGTTAAAATTATGAGTATAATCAACATAGATCATGTTACCATGAGTCAGAGTCTGTGCCTGTGCCATATCGGATCCACCCGGCTGAGCCGGATCGGACAGGATGGACAGGTAAGGTGGTTGTAATACTTGAGCATAGACATAGCCAAAGTTGATTTTATCAAAGTTAGACAGATAAACCAGAAAGCTCATTTCGAATTCATCTGTTTGTGAGCGGTTTCTATCCTGATCATCTTCGGCTCGTTTAAGCTGATATTTATAGCGAGGACGCAGCCTCAGCTGGTGCAGAGGGCGGAATTCCAGTTTGGCTTCGAATCTGATACCTCTGCGGGAATCTGATTTGCGTTCCCAGACATCCAGATATGCTCTCGTCAGGGTAATCTTATTATGAAACTGATATCTTGTTTCAAAATAGATCCCTTTTTCGGCTGAAGACTGTCCGGCGTTCAAGTACATATCGGTAAGCAGGGTGTTATTAAGTGCATAGGTAAGGCTTTCAAAAACCGTATCATCATAGCGTTCGCTTTCAGAGAATGTTCGGGCGTAGGGATTATCGAAATCAAGGTCGTAATCACGGTACATTGAGATCAGGTAGAGATTTTCGAATTGAGTATAAGAACTGATTATCAGAGCTTTGGGGTCATCCCCAAGTTTAAAGATCTTACCGTCAACTTCCAGCTCGGCATATTCACCTTGAAATGATGTATTGCCCAGAACAGTCCTCCAGTCGAACCCATAAACTCTGCGATAATTTCTATCATATACTGTTGAGTCATTCTTAATGGATTTCGTGGAATAGAGAGCAGAAATCTCATTACTGGTGATTTTCCATTTTTCTGCTGCATATTCATCATCGGGGATCAGCAGTGCTTTAAGTTCATCAATTTCCGGAACGATAAAATCGCGATCGTACGTAGCTTCATAAGCAGTTAAGCCCAGATGTGTCCCGATCAAAGGAGAATATTCCAGGTGACCACCGATGATAGTTTCTTCAAAAGCATCCAACCGCGGAGCGATGCCAACGGTGTTGAGATTATTATCATAATTATTGAAAAAGGTTTCTGCGCTTTCCAGTTCGTGGTTGGTGAATCGTCTGGTAAGAGTGATATAGGATAGAAGAGCATCATCATCTCCGATATCTCCATCCTGGTTGCTGTCGTAGACAACAGCATCCTTTTTATCGGAAGAAACGAAGAATACGGCATTGAAATTATTTCTTTTCCAATCCATGGCTATACCGCGCAGAGCATATTCCTGAGTGCGGGAAAGATCGCCGATGATCCCGGTAATTCTTTTATTAAATCCATAGCCTGTGCTGCGTGGACTCCAGAAATCGGTGTTTTCCATAACAAGACCTTCTCCGAAAGTTGCGCGATAATGACCGGCGTAAACTTTGATAAAATTCTGCCCCAGCAAATCGAATTGCTTTTCGTAACCGAGATAGTATTTACCGTTATCAATAAAATTATCAAAATTACTGTTGAATAAAGTTCTCTCACCCAGATTGGAATGGAACATCATACCGGCTTTCCAATCTTTAAGGTACCGTAGACGGAATTTATTAAGGACAGAAATTCTGTCATTCTCCATTCCGAAATAACCCCAGTAAGACTTATTCTTGATCCTGGGTTGCTCGTCTGAATCGGTGCGAATCATGGATTCTCTGAGCATTTCTCTGGCATCTTCAGGATAGCCGTTGTCAACAAGTTTAAATTGGTAATCCATGTACAGGTCTTGAGGTTGATCCTGTTCCTGATAGTGTACATAATGGCGAATATTTGAAGCCCCGTAGTAAGAGATTCCCTGTGATTGCCTCAGATCACGGAAACTGGAGATGGAATCTCCTGCGGCGATCCTGGTCATCACAGCTGCAGCGTCCAGCGGAGATGTATTGGGCAGATTGAGAATCTCGGAAAAAGTAAGATTGTTAATATTACGGGAACTAGTCAGATAATCTTCCCAGACATCCGAAATACCTTCCTGGAAACCTTCGCTGCTACCCAGCCGTTCTATCAGGTAGGCTATTTCATCTCTGCGTTGAGCTGTCTCATCAAGATCAGTATAGTGAGAAATTTTAATCAGAGGTTTGAGACGTAGCAGAGTTTCCTGATCGATCGATTCGATATTGCGCAGATCGTAAATGCTGGAAAAAAAATCTATATAGTATCGGTAATAATAAACATCTTCTGCCTGTTCATCTGAAATAGGCAACGATTTAATTTCTTCCAGAGAAGCGGTATTAAGATCGATCTGAACGACAGTGTGAGCCAGTGAAACAAATAAAATCGCCATGATTACAACAAAATTTTTCATATATTGATCCTATTATCCGATTTAACCTTTTTTTTAATCCCACAATAAAAACACCAGATTAATGACAACAAATTATCATCGTGTTAATTGTAAAGTTTTTTAGTATCTCCGGTTCGATAAAAAAAATTTGACAACACATCTTTATTCCAGATTCTTTGCCTATAAATTAATGGAGGAAAAATGTCGGATAACACTCTGATTCAAAAAAAGAAGAAATTCTCACTGATAGAATTGTTAATGATCATCATGATCGTCGGTATTTTAGTAACGCTGATAATCCCACTTCGGAACGATAAGATCGTTCAGGGCAAATTAGCTGAAGCGATCAGGAATATCCAGGTTATAGCCCGGGCAAATGTAGCATACAGAGATGATCCCAAGAAAGGAAACGGTTCATATATGTATGAGCACACAGTTGTTAAATATTACGAGGCGGAGAAAGACACACTTGATAATTTTATCCCGGCTTATCTCTCGGGTGATGATCTGCTCAACGTTCTCCCAGAGTTGACCAAGGAGAATGAGTTTTTTTATTTCGACTATTTCGTTACCGACACAACTGTCGTAGCCAGAACCAACAAGATTTTCGGGCGATCAGATGCAGAGATTTACTATTATCTGCCCGGCGGTCCCTGGGGCATTGGCAGTGATAATGTCTCTAAAGCTGTTTTTGATCCCAACTGGCTTCCATAATAATTATTCAATAAGATAATGATCTGACCCTCAGGGAGTTTTACCCTGCGGGTCTTTTCTTATGGAATTTCCAATCTTTCCCCTGGTTCTGGCTTATGCAGAAATCCATTACCGGTTTAAAAAATTATCTCCCGCCTACTACAGAAAACAACCCGAGATAATTGCAGATATTCCTCACAGGCTAATAAAATCTTCATCAAATAAATTACCGGTTCTGCTGATCATCAAAGACAGCCATCTCTTCCCGGTCCATTTACAAGATATAAAGATTAATCTTTTCAGCTCGACAAACAAAACCTGCACATGTTCATTTATCCTTGATCAACATCTGGCAAAACCGTATCATGCTTTGATCAGAGAAATCAGTCTGGCTGATTTTAACATCGGTGATGAACTTCAGGTAAAAGTCATTATCCGTTATCGCTGTAACGAGACAGAATTCACGGTCGAGAACGACAATTATCACAGATTAACACAGACTGTATTAAAGGTCAAACTGATTGATCCCGAATTATTCGGTGCTCAGGGTTGGTTTGCCGGAGAGCCTCATTATCACAGTAATTTCACTGAAGATCAGGTGGAATTCGGAGCTGATCTGAACAGCACGGTCGAGCTTGCCCGGGTGATGGGATTGTCATGGCTGTTTGTCACAGATCACTCTTATGATCTTGATGATCTTCCCGGCAGCTGGACTGAGATTGATCAAGGCTTAGCAAAATGGACAGAGATGAGAGCTCAGTGCAGAAAACTTGATACGGCAGATCTAAGGATCATTCCGGGTGAAGAATTATCTATCGGGAACAGCAAAGATAAAAACGTCCATCTGCTTGTGATCGCAAATTCCGCATTTATCCCCGGACGGGGTGACAGTGCAGAGATCTGGTTTCAGAATCGTCCCACCCATAATATCAGTGAATTGCCTTCTCTACTTGAAGATACAGCCCTGCTGGCAGCAGCTCATCCTTTTGAAAAGATACCCTGGAGTCAGAAACTTACCTTGAGAAGAGGCAACTGGAGATCAGAGGATCTGCTTTCTGCAGGGATCAGATTTCTGCAATTGATCAACAGCAATAATCCAAGGCAGATTAAAAGATCATTGAATCGCTGGAAAAAATATCTGCTGCGGGGACATCGATTTCTGATCATTGCGGGAAATGATGCTCACGGGAATTTCAATATCATGCGCCAGATCAAGATTCCGTTTCTCCGCTTATTCACCTCCAGAAAGCAGATATTCGGCAAGTTCATGACTCTTTTCCAATATCCCGAAAATGATCCTCTCCCGGGTCTCATACAGGGCAGAGTGATAGTAAGTAATGGTCCTTTTCTGGACTTCACCCTGTCAGGTGATGATCAGACAGTGCATATTGGGCAGGTATCTGATATGAGGCGAGGAAAGTTGAATTTTAAGCTCTGCTTATCTGAAGAACAAGATCGGATCTCGAGATTCCGGCTGCATATTGGTGATCTGGAGTCAAAGAGGGAACAGATCAGGAAGAATCCCCCAAACGGTTGTGAATTGACACTTCCTGCCCGGGGTTATATTCGGATGTCGTTATTAACTAAAAGAGGTGGGATGGCTTTTACGAATCCGATCTGGATATCTGCAGAGATCAATGATCAGAAGCGGAATGATCTTTCCAGAGAGAGTTCATGAGCATCCGATTCATCGAAGGGTAGAACGCTGAATTTATACACTAATTTCAATCTTAAAGGCAGATCGTATCTCAGAGAGATGTTATGATAAACTCCAATTTCTGAAGAAAGTGCAAGATTCTGAGGTTTTTCGAACTGCACTTTATAATCAAGAAACAGTTTTCGGGACAGATATTTTCCCATCCCGATGGACAGGTTATCCAGAAAGATATCGCTGGTAAGCTGGGTTTGACGGCTTCCTTCTTCGTCTACGATATAATCGGTCTCATCGGAAGAATAGCGATTGAAGATGTTCTGGATCAGATTAGTCTGAAGATGGAAAAAATCTAGTTTGAGAGCCTGTCTGATCCAGTTTTCCAGAGGTGAGATCAGTGGTTCCATAAAAGCACTTTCGATCCCGAAACCGGCAATCTGGAGCACTTCATCCTGCAGCATCGTTTTTTTCTGAGGACCGGAGATCTCGTCAACCCGCCTCCCATATCTTAACAAAGCGAGGATATCCATCCTGCTGTCAGTCGGATTATCACTGGTCAATTTGAAGTCGAGTTTAAAAGAACTGCTGCTTTTTATCTCTGCAAGATTCATCACTTCGAGAGTTATCAATGTTCCGTCCGAAGCTATTTTGTAGAAAGTCGCCTTGATCCTTGGATTCAGATCAAACTGGCTGTGAGTAACCTGAACATAATCGGCATTCAGGAGTGTGCCGAAGATATCTATCGTACCCTGTTCAGATATGAAATAAGCATCTTTGACCCAGAAATTATCTTCAGAATAAATCAGATGCAGATAACTTCCCTCGTTAACCAGAAGATTGAGAGGATAGGTTACATAGTAGACATTTTGATCGAAGTACAGCATCAGATCAAGTTTCAGGGGAAGCCCGGAAACATTTTCGGATTCATCTCCGGAAATTTTAGAAAAAACTTTCAACAGATTTTCGGTCTCGGAAGGAAAGATGCCATATCCGTTGGAAAAATGGATATCACCCAAAATTTCTATTTCATCAAATGGACCTGATATGGTCAGATAGTCAGTATTCCTTCCTGTGATAACTGTATTTGCTACCGTATTTGCCGGCATATATTTATCGAGGTGGAAGAGAACAGCATTTTCTCCGGTATGGACAAGAAACTGTCCAAGATTAATCATCCCCAGGAAAAAATCTTTATCGGTTCCTGTAATGACATTATCGAGATAAATATGGCCGGTGCCAAGCATGAATTTACAGGTATCAATATGAAGAGAATCGTTTTCCACGATAAAATCTGTTTCGATATTCTCCATTGGGATAAGCTGATCGGTTAGTTTCATTTCTCCCCGAGATAAACTGAATTGACCTGTTCTCATTGACAAACCGTTATCACCAGTACCGATAATCATATTGAATTCTGTTTTTGAGGAAGCTGATTCGATCTGCTCGAACTGGTCGGCAAGAAGCCTCAGCAGGTCACCGTTACCGGTTAATTCTATAACCCCGGATTCGGGAATATAGTTATTGTTAAGAATATTATAACCAATTTCTCCTGAGCAATTGAGATTAAATTTCCCGGGTCCGGACAAGTTAAAGTGATGGAGAGTTAAAAGTGAATCTGACTGAACAAAGCTTATGCTGAGAGAATTCAGCGGTTCTCCGTTAAGAACAGCATCATTAATTTCTGCCCAGAGTTCAAGGCGGTCACTATAGGGATTGTGAAAATAGCTGAAAGCTGAATTTAGTTTACCTTGTAAATCTATCTCGATAAACAGCTTCTGAAGGTCAAGCTCAGTTATTTCTCCATCCAGAAAAATATCCAGAGCTGGAGTTAATGATATCTGGCTGGATAATTCGGCAATTTTATAATCATGATAGAAAAAATTGAAATTATTTGTTTCTATATGGTCAAGTGTACCTTCGAATTCAAGTTCGACATTCAAACTGTCAAGATCTCGGTATCGCACGGATTGTAGCTGAATATTCCCTTTAGCATTACCTTCATTTTCGGAAATAAAACTGATATCAAAATCAACATTTCCTTCGAATTGATCGGTAAAACTGTCTTCGAAAAAATATTCCAGATAACGTGTGATCTCGATATTATTGCCCAGCAGATCAAATCCGAATTCAATCTGTGGTCTGAACTTCACCCAGGCATCGCTGAAAATCTCTTTATTGATTGCAAAGCGGGTCGTGCGCAGGCTGTCCAGAGAGCCTTCACCTTCAAGATCGAATTCGAGAGTCTCATAATTGAATTTAAGGTTTTTCGAATAAAGTTTGAACTCACTTTTCTGCTGCTGATAATCAGTGAACAGATCGGCAATTATCCTTCCGTTCAGTTTTCCGAAATCCTGATCATACACTGTTAAGGCAGTAGAGGCAATCAGGTCATGAGAAGTCCGGGTAAGATTTATATTACCTGAAATTAAAGGCAGGTTATCCGTAGCGAGATAATTATTAAGATTTAATCTTCTCAACCTGATCAGGGTTTCCCAGCTTTCTTGCTTAAAATTGCCGGTAGCAGTTATTTCCAGATCTTTATCTAGAGAAATTAATCTGCCGATGAAGTCATTGTCTCTGAGTTCAGCAGTCAATTCCAGATCTTCTATTCTGATATCATGCCAGTTCACTGAGATCCTTTCCAGATGCATTTCTGCCGTATGTTTTTCTGATATCATGCCATTAATCTCAAGATTGCCATCAATGATCAGACCGTTGTAATTGACCTTGAATTCTTCTGAATTTACCTGATACCCGGCATTGCCTTCCAGATTATAATAACCTTCTGATTTTATCTCATTATTATGCCAGAGAAACTTGAGGGAATCGACGGTGATCTTTCTGTTTTGAAAAGTACCATTCATTGTGCAGCTTGAAAACAGTTCGTTGTGAAAATCAATTTCCGGGCTGATAATGGCAAATTCGATTACCGGTAACGGCAATGTTCCGGAAACATTAAAGATCGCTTTCAGATTACCATTAAAATTATCGGAATAATCTCCGACATCAATTTTTTGGCTTTCCAATCTTCCCTTGAGAAATTTTTCCTGATCGAGGTCGTTAATCTGCAGAGTTCCGGTAAAAGCTGCCTGATTGACAGTTATCTCCGGAAAAACCAGGGAGAGCGTTTCGCTGTTGCCGGAAAAAACAAGTTGTTCAGCTGTGAGGGGAAAACCGGCTTTATCGATTTCAAGATCGAAAAGAGTTCCGTTGTAACTAAGAGAATCCTGAAAAAGCTCAAGATCAAGATCGAAGCGTAATTTGGTCTCATCAAAATAAGAGATCAACAGTGAATCAGGTTCGATCTGGGTAGCTTTTAAATTTCCGGTGATCTTCCCGTTTTTTTTTATCTCAAATTCTGCCTGAAAATTGCTGGAATCAGCTTGAATCGCTGTGAAGCTGATTTTTGTTGAAGATGTGTTTT
>JAFGMF010000242.1 GCA_016927675.1 Candidatus Cloacimonadota bacterium | reverse complement strand
GATTTCACTATGATTACCAGTAATTTTGAGAGTATCTGTTTACAGGAAGCAAGTCATCCATTACTTACCGATATTAATAATGATGATCTGCCTGATCTTCTTGTCGGGAATTTTGATGGTGGTATCCATTTTTTTCAGAATGAAACCGTAACTGCTACTCTTCCCCACAATCTAAATGAAGTTTCAACATTGGAATTGGATAATTTTCCCAATCCGATTATGCTGGATACTGTTTCGGGATCAATGACTGTTTTTTCCTTTCTGTTAAATTACCAGATGCTCACAAATCTGAGTGTTTATAATATCAAAGGTGAGAAAGTATCAACGCTGATCAATACAATTTTACCAGCGGGTACGCATCAGATAAACTGGGATGGAATCACCGATTCCGGAAAGAAGATTTCCACCGGAGTCTATCTCTATTCGCTCCAAGCCGGGATGTTCAGAGAATCAGGCAAATTAATCATTCTGAAACGATAAAATCTCCAAATCTATCATGTTTTTTTCGGGACAGATCTCGGTATGCAGAAGTCCAGGTCTTAAGACCAATCTGGTGATTTTATCAGCCTACCACTCCGGCATTGATCAGATCGTGCATGTGCAGCATTCCAACTGGCTGATGCGCTTCATCTAAAACCGGAAGCATGGTAATTTTACATTCTTCCATCTGGTTCAAAGCCTCAACGGCCAGGGTCTCTGGTTTCACAAAACGGGGAGTCCTGGTCATAGTGGCTTGTGCTGTTTTTTCCAGAATATTTCCCGGTTGAGTAAGGATGCGCCGCAGATCACCATCGGTAATTATTCCGCACAATTTGCCCTGATGATCGATAACGCTCGTGCAGCCAAGCCCTTTGGAGGTCATTTCCAGAATTACCTTATCCATCTTTTCTGATGCTGAGACCACAGGATTGGCTTCGTCCCGGTGCATCAGATCATTCACTCTTAGGATAAGTTTTTTGCCGATAGTACCACCGGGATGAAATCTGGCGAAGTCAGCAGCCTGAAAATTCCTTTTTCTAAGCAAGGCAATAGCCAGAGCATCACCTATTGCCAGTGCAACCGTTGTGCTTGAAGTCGGTACGAGTCCGAAGGGCTCATATTCTTTCGGTACGGAGCAATCAATGATAACGTCTGCATTTTGGGCTAACTGGGAGCAGTTGTTTCCGGTAAGAGCGATTATCGGTAATTTATGGAATTTCAGATAAGGAATCAAAGCTATCAATTCTGATGTATTACCGCTGTAGGAAACTGCGATGACAACATCTCCGGGATTAAGGATCCCGAGATCACCGTGAATTCCTTCTGCAGCATGTAGAAAGATGGCAGTAGTGCCTGTACTGGCAAGAGTTGCAGCTATTTTTCTGGCAATTATCCCGGTTTTACCCATTCCGGTTACGATCACTTTCCCCGAACAATGCAGTATTATCTCAACAGCCCGAACTACTTCCATACCGATCCTTCCTGCTGCCAACCTGATCGATTCCGCTTCGAGTTCAAGTTCGTGTCGAATAATATCCTGAATCTTATCCATGTCTATTTCCGCTTTTCTTCAGATAACAGATCAGGTTTTGGACTCGATCTGTTTGTGCAGTTTACGGATCAGTTCATCAACACTCATATTACCCTGATCCCCTTCAGTATGACGTCTTAATGAGATGTTACCAGCATTTACCTCTTTCTCACCGAGAATTACCATGTAGGGGATTTTTAAAATTTCTGCTTCTCTGATCTTATAGCCGACTTTTTCACTTTTCAGATCGACTTCTGATCTGATCTCTGCAGCCAGAAGTTTCTCGTTTATTTCACGGGCATAAGCTTCGGATTTTTCTGAAATTGGTATTACTTTAACCTGAGTAGGACACAACCAGAGTGGGAAATTTCCGGCATGATATTCAATCAGAGTGCCGAAAAACCGTTCAACTGATCCCAGCAAAGCACGATGAACCATATATGGTTGATGTGGTTGATTATCTTCACCGATGTATTCCATCTGGAAACGTTCTGGCAGATTGAAATCAAATTGGATCGTAGAGCACTGCCAGAGACGATTGAGAGCATCTTTGATCTTGATATCTATTTTCGGTCCGTAAAAAGCACCACCACCTTCGTCGATTTCATAATCGATCTTGTTTTGCTCAAGAGCCAGTCTCAGAGATTCTGAAGCTTTGCTCCATTGTTCTTTCTCGCCTACTGCTTTTTCCGGCATGGTGGCAAGATAAACCAGTAAATCCTGAAAGCCAAAAGCTCTTAACATCTCTATGGAAAATAACAGCACTTTTTCCACTTCATCAACCAATTGCTCCGGAGTACAGATGATGTGAGCATCATCCTGAGTAAATCCTCTCACCCGCATCAATCCATGCAGTGCGCCGGAATGTTCGTAACGGTAAACGGTTCCCATCTCCGCAAACTTGATCGGTAATTCTCGATAACTGCGCCTGGTCGACTGATAAATGGCGATATGAAATGGACAGTTCATCGGTTTCAGATAATATTCCTGTTCATCTACAATTATCGGACTATACATGCTCTCAGAATAAAAATCCAGATGTCCGCTGGTTTTCCATAAATCGGCTTTGCCGATGTGGGGAGATTTAACGAGTTGGTAACCTGCCTGGAAATGCTTCTTCTTCCAGTAATCTTCAATGATCGAATGGATCATGGCACCTCGTGGATGCCAGAGAACCAGCCCTGCACCGATATCATCCGAAATTGAGAATAGATCAAGTTCTTTGCCGAGTTTACGATGATCTCTTTTCTGGGCTTCTTCCAGCTCGAACAGATATTGATCAAGTTGTTTCTGACTGGGAAAACTGATCCCGTAGATCCGTTGCAACATCTTATTCTTCGCATCTCCCCGCCAGTATGCCCCGGAAGTTTTAAGCAATTTTACCGCTTTTATCTTACCGGTATCAATGATGTGAGGTCCCCGGCAAAGATCGGTGAAAGAACCCTGACTGTAGAGAGAAATGGTCTCTCCTTCGGGTATCTCACTCAGGATCTCAACTTTGTAATCCTCATTTATCGAGCGAAAGAAGTCAATTGCTTCTTCCCGGGATAATTCCCGCCTTTGATACATATTATTTTGTTTGCACAATTCCTTCATTTTAGCTTCGATTTTTTCCAGATCTTCGTCGGTAAAGGGAATTTCCTTATCAAAATCGTAATAAAACCCGTTCTCGATAGCCGGACCGATTGTCACCTTAACATTCGGGAACAATTCCTGAACAGCCTGAGCCATCAGATGAGCCGTGCTGTGCCAGTATATCTGCTTTCCATCAGGATCATCATATTTTACCAATTCCAGACTGACATCGCTGGTCAAAGGCCGGTTAAGATCAACCAATTTACCGTCGACTCTGGCAGCTATCACCTCTTTTGCCAGACTGCGACTTATCCCCTGAGCTATTTCTAGGGGAGTGATGTTTTCCGGATAATCCCGGCTGGAATTATCGGGAAATTTAATTTTTATATTTTTCATTGAATTTAAACCCCTTTATGAAAATTACTTATATTTTGACCCTTCGCAACTAACCAGGATCTTATTTATCATCTTCCTCATTGATCATTTCTTCAATCCTACGGGCAGCATTATCCAGTGCTTCCTGCGGGGTAAGAATCCCGCGAACAACTCTTTCGATCACATGTTCTTCAAGATATTTACGGGTCTCAAACCACTCACTTATCTGAGGCTCAAAAGTCGCATAATTAAGCTGATCATACACTGATGCTATCTCAGGACTTTCCGACATCCTGTTCTTTAAGATCTCTTCCTCAAAAGCACTCTTACGGACAGGCATATAATAGGTCAAGCCTGACCATTTAGCTGTCTGTTCTGTCGCTGTAAACCATTTCACAAATTCCCAGGCAGCATTTTCCACTTTTTTATCATTTGTCCGGAAAATTGCCACATTCGTTCCGCTGATAACATTACGACGAGTATCTTTTACCGGGATTGCTGCAACTCCGAGGTTGAAATCTATCCCGGTTCGCTGCATGTATGCCAGGGAAACACTGGAATCTTCGTACATGGCTACTTTACTTGCCAGGAAATCATTCTGACCTTCGTAACCAGGAGACAGATAACCGGTTTTATCGACATTAAGGATATTTGTTAAGAAGTCCAAAGCCAATATTCCTGCTTCGCTGTTGAACAAAGCAGTTTTATTGTCTTCGGACATGATCTCCCCACCTGCCTGCAGCAGGAGATTTTCAAATTTCCAGGCACTGATTTTCAAGGATGTTCCGTGTTGATCGATTACCCCATCACCGTCTTTATCCTGGGTAAGAATCCGGCAATAATCTCGAAACTCACTCCAGGTAACGGGTGGTTTATCTGGATCGATATTGTTCTGAAAAAGAATATCCTTGTTATAATACATCACCATAACGCTTTTATTAAAAGGAAACGTCCAGAGTTTTCCATTGATTGTATTACTGTTGATGAATACAGGGAAAAAATCCTGCAGATCTTCGGGTCCAAAATCGGGATCCTGCTCGATAAAATCGCTGACTGGAACTAGTACGTCACCTTCAATCATATTTGCTGTCCAGGCTTCGTATGCCTGAGACAGATTAGGCTGATTACCTGTCTGAATAGATGCCATCAATTTCTGTGACAGAGCAGTATAATTACCCATATTGATAGCTTTGATAAAGATGTCATCGCGACTTGAATTGAATTCATCTACCAATTGAGTCAGAGCGTCACCTAAAGGACCGCCCATGGCATGCCAGAAGACTACTTCCGTCTTACCCGCAGAAGATCCGGACTTCTGTCCGCAGGCCGTTATCAACAATACAAATATTATGATAAAAATTTTTATTCCACGCATTTTTTACTCCCAATCATATTGATTTTGGCAATGTAAAATTCACATGCTCTGAGTCAACAGATTTTTAATGCTAAAATAAATTTGACAATATCTCAGGCAACAGGTTTTTAAAAACGATAAGGAGTTTTATGAACAGAACAGACTTTTCTTCAGCCCTGAAAATCATAAAAAACCCGGCTAAGCTGGCGCTGGCTGTGATGGCAATACCGGACGGAGGTTTCAATCTGATCACTCTGGAGTGGTTTATGCGAACGTCTATCCAACCTCCGATGTTTGCCATTTCGATCGGGCATTCTCGCTTTTCTTACGATTGCCTGCAGAAAGAAAGATTTTTTAATCTCTGTTTCCCTTCACAGGGAATGGCAGATGCTGTAGAAATCTGTGGCACGATCTCAGGTAGGGATCAGGATAAATTTATCTTAACCAAATTGGAATGGTTTAAAGGCAGACTGGCAGGGCTTCCTATAATAAAATCTGCCGTAGCCAATTTTGAATGCCGAACGATCACACAAGTACAAAGTGGAGATCACACTATTTATATCGGTGAAGTGAAATACAGTTGGAGTTCACCCGAAAAGAAACTTTTGTTGCTGGAAAATTTAACCATCTGATTGAGGTTCATTATGTCCACGGAAAAAAGAGATGAACAGGTAAGGCTGGTAAACCAGGAGATCACAGAAGAATATGCCAGAGTAATTCCGCATACGAAAAAGCCTAAGATTTTGATCTGCACACCCGAAGTAACCGAGCTTCCCGAAGGTATGGGAAATGCTGCCAACCTGGTTTCAGCTAAAGGTGGCGGTCTGGGTGATATCTCAGCCAGCCTGATCCGTTACCTTAATGATAATAAAAATTACGAACTCCACGTTGTCTTGCCCAAATATGATAATAAAATCAAGAAATTTGCTGCAATCACTAATGAACAGATAGACAGACTGGCTATTGTTCTCAGCGGTCGGGGAATTCACCTTGTGAACGACAGCGCTTTCTCTTATATCAGCAACCCTTATCAGGAACACAAGATCCACACCAGTATCAGGCGCGCCCTGGCATTTCAGCGTTTTATCATCAACGACCTGCTGGATTGGGTAAAACCGGATGTAGTACACTGTAATGACTGGATGACGGCACTCGTACCGGCTGCTGCCAAGGTTAAAGGAATAAAATCACTGTTCACCTTACATAATATCTTTACCGAAAAGAAAACCTTGATGGATATTGAATTAAGTGGGATCAAACCGATGGAATTTGCCCATCTTCTTTATTTTGAGAATTTTCCGGGAAATATCCATGAGAACTGGCAGCAGAATTTTACTTCGAATAAAATAGATTTTACTGCCAGTGCAATTTTAGCTGCCGATTATTTTAATACTGTTAGCAAAACATTCCTTCAGGAACTTGTAGAAAATTATTTCGACGATATTGTCCCTCCCTCTATTTATCATATGATCAAACAGAAATACGATCAAGGCAGAGCTTTCGGCATCCTCAATGCGCCGGGAGACTCTGTCAATCCTCGAGTAATGGGTAATATAATCAACTTCAACAAGCATAATATGGCAGAGTTAAAACCGGAAAATAAAATTCTCTTCCAACAGCAAATGGGTTTAACTGAAGATCCTGATATTCCTTTGTTCTTCTGGCCGAGTCGTCTTTATTTTCAAAAATCCCCGGATCTTATTGTTGATCATGCTGTATACTTTACCAGAAAATACAAGATGCAACTTGCTGTTGTAGCTAACGGTGACGAGAAAATTGAAAAGCAGCTCCAGAAATTAAGCAGGCTCCATCCTGATCGAATTGCCTTTAAAAATTTCGACGAAGTTCTCAGTAACCTTGGCAAAGCCGGAGCAGATTTTATTCTGATGCCCTCACGCTATGAGCCATGTGGGCTTCCTCAAATGGAAGCTCCACGGTTTGCCACTCTACCTGTCGTAAGAGCCACAGGCGGGTTGAAAGATACCGTCGAACAACTCGATCCGGATCAGAATAAAGGGAATGGATTTCTTTTTGAGATTGCCGATAAAGCCGGTCTGGAATACGGGATCCGCTCAGCTATCCAATTCTATGCTCTTCCCAGGGAAACAAAAATCGCTCAACTGCAGCGCATCATGAGTGAATCAAAAAGAACTTTTAATCTGCAGAAAACCGCCGAACAATATCTGGAAGTCTATGATAAAATGATTGCTGAAAATTCAAATCATTCCTGAACAAAAAACAAAGAAAACTTCTTACACTTCTGTCCGACTACTGCAATATTTGTCATTGCGAATCCCTGATTTATCAGGTGACCTGCCAGCCGTCTCCGGCGGCTGCCGGAGTAGGTTGAAGCATTCTGCGTTTTCCGCTGATCCTGATTGATTCCATTTACTCATCTGCAAAAGTAGATTGCCGCGTCTCCGGCGGCTACCGGATCCTCGCAATGACGTTCTAGCCTGGAGGTCATTGCGAATCCCCGATTTATCGGGGTGAAGCAATCTGCGTTATCACAATAGTGATAGATTTCAGCGTCCCTGGAATCCACCAGATCCTCGCTACACTACGCACTGACAGGTAATCGGAGAAAGATGAGATTTTTTAAATAGCTTCGTTCTTCTTGACCTGAGGAATTCCGAAGGATCATTCCACAAGGTCTTTACGGGGAAAGATTTATAATGCTAGCGTTAGATTATTACAATTTAATAATCTCAGAAACCATCTCACCGGGATTCATAATTTCCAGTTGATCAAATTGAAGTTCAAGCAAAGCGTAACTCGGATCAGCAGGATCATCCCAATACAGTCTGATAAACGGCACTTGCTGATAGATCATGGTTTTTGCGGTCTGATCTTCAACAATGATCAGATTACCCTGTACTCGCAAAGAGCCTTCATCATCTTCCTGTTTTAGAGGAAGGCAGAACTCGAATCGTCTGTTCTTTCTGATCTGCTCCATCTTTTTATCCGAATCTCCGGTCGCTATCCAGAAACGATCATTCTGCCTGATCAGCACTACCGGCCTTACATAAGGCTGCTGTCCGCTGCTGGTAGCCAGATACACTACCTGAGTATCTTGCCAGAGTAGCTCTATCTCTTCTATGCTAATCATCTAAAACCTCCAGTCTTTTCACTTCCTGATGCCGAAAACAGCATGTCAGATGATCATTTACCATTCCTGCAGCCTGCATGTAGGCATAACAGATTGTTGATCCGACAAAACTGAATCCTCTCTTTTTTAAATCTTTACTCATCCGATCAGAATTTTCGGTTCTGACTGGTATCTGCATGATCGAATTCCACTCATTCTGAATTGTCCTTCCGTCGGTAAACATCCAGATATAATTATCGAAAGATCCGAATTTTTCACAGATTTCCAGAAAATGCCGGGCATTATTGACTGCTGCTCTGATCTTCAGACGATTACGGATTATTCCTTTATCCTGAAGTAAATTTTCACATTCCCTGTCGCTCCAATGTGAAATTATCTCCGGATGGAAATCAGCAAATGCTTTACGAAAATTCTCCCGCTTGTTCAGGATTGTCAGCCAGCTTAAACCTGCCTGAAAAGAATCCAATAATAAGAACTCAAAATGTTTGCGGTCATCATGAACAGGTACACCCCACTCCTGATCGTGATATTTTCTCATGATCGGAGGATTTTCAGCCCAGAAACAGCGATCCGGCATCTTACCTCCTGTGAATGATTATGATCAGATAGACAAGATAAAGCATAACAAACAGAAATGCTTCCCAGCGGTCAATTCTCTGTTTTTTCCCGGTAAACATCGTCAGCAGAAAAAACAAAGTGATCCCGATCAGGAAATAAAAATCCAGATTTAAGATTACAGGATATTCAATTGGTCTGATCAATGCAGTAACTCCCAGCACCATGAACAGATTAAACAGATTGGAACCGATCACATTACCGACAGCCAGGTCGTATCTTCTTTTTGTAATGGCAATTACTGAAGTGACAAATTCCGGCAGGGATGTTCCCAGGGCAACAATCGTCAAAGCGATCAACTTCTCGCCCACATTGAGCATTCTGGCAATTTTAACGGCATTTTTTACGACCATTTCGCCACCGATAAACAGACCGGCTAATCCCAAGATCAAGTACAACGCTGTCTT
>JAFGMF010000241.1 GCA_016927675.1 Candidatus Cloacimonadota bacterium | reverse complement strand
GAAGGCACTAATGTAAAGCTTGCAGACCTCACCAAACTCTGTGAACTGGAATTCAACTATCTCTTTGCCTGTCACTATGAAAGCATTCTTTCACCCGATAACTCAGTAAATAATCATCTGCTTGGCTCTTTAATTCTCAGTACTGCCGGGAAAATCTATAATTCCAAGGAAAAGATGCAGGAATTGGAACTTGATAAAAATCGCAGCAACAGGGAATATGAGGATTATATCTGGTCAAGGATCGTGGCTAAGAAAAAAAGCAATAAATTTCTCGGTTTGATCTATGAACTGGAAGATAATATTACCAAATATACATCTGAGAAAGAGGCTGCTCTGGAAAGAATGAAAGAACTCGAAAAAGAAGCAGAAGCCCTGGATGAGCTGATTGCCAGATTAAGATCAGAGATCACTCTGGATGATTACACTTACAGATTCTCTACTCCTAAGTTGATCTGGCCTGTTCATGGAGAAGTGATCAGAGATTTCGGTCTTTTTACCAGCGATGAATATAAGGTAAGTCTTGTTAATGACGGGATTGACATCTGTGTGGATGAAGGTACTCCGGTTGTTACTGTTGATGATGGCGTGGTTGCTTTTGCTGAATGGTACAGCGGAGCCGGAAAGCTCGTCATCATTGATCATCAAAACGGGTTTTACTCCCTCTATTCTCATATAAGTTCGATCCTGGTCTCTAAAGGCGATAAGGTGAAACGTGAACAACAGATTGCTCTCTCCGGAAAGACAGGATCTGTGGATATTCCCTGTCTTCATTTTGAACTGAGAAAACGGGGAACAGCAGTAAACCCAATGGAGTATCTTGAAAATGCAAACATACAATGAACTTTCAGATCCGGGCTTACAGGAATTAGTAAAGGGTGAATGGAAAAATAAAATGATCCTGCACCATACAGGGAATATGTATGGGATAGGATGTAACGCCTTTAATCAGGAACTTATCCGAAAATTAAGTACTTATAAAGGAAAAACCGATACCAAAGGTTATATCATTTTGATCCCTGATCCCAGTTGGCTGGCAAGATATGGTCTGTCTTTGCCCCCTGAGTTATCGAAACTTGTCCAGCAATACTGGCCGGGAAATCTGACAATTGTGCTGCCAGATGATGAAAACAGATTCAGCCATATTGCCTATAACGGGTCAGTTGGAGTCAGAGTTCCCACAAATGGATTTCTGCGCCGATTTCTTAACCTGGTCGATGAGCCAATTGTAAGTACAAGTATTAATGCGACTGGTGATATCCCGTTGGAAAGATATAAAGATATCATCAGGATGAAAGGCGACTGGTTTGACTTTGGTGTTCTTTCCAATGATGTGGAAGAAATAGCTCCTTCTCCATCAACAATAATCGGATTTAAGGGAAAAGAACTGCTGTTTTATCGGGAAGGAAATATCAGTTTTGCCGATATCAGACTATCCATGGAATTACCCTTGATCAGATTTATCTGCACAGGAAACATCTGCCGAAGTCCGATAGCAGAATATCTCACTCAGTTCAAGATTCAAAGTGAAGGACTGAAATTCCGAGTTGCTTCTGCAGGATTTCTCGATGCCGGTAACAGAATTTCTGCATTATCCTATGACCTGTTGTCTGAAATCGGTATCGATGCATCTTCTCATCGCTCAACCAAGATCACGAAAAAACTTATTGAACAGTCATGGCTGATTTTAACGATGGAAGAAAGTCATAAAGCCCAAATTTTAAAACTGGATCCGAATGCTGTTGCCAAAACCTTTACATTATCAGAAATTTGCGGGTCAGAATATTGTCATCCCAATTGCGATATTGAAGATCCTTACGGGTTGGAAAGAACATTCTATCAGAAGGCATTTGGAATGATCGAAGAACGGATCAATTGCCTGCTAGAAAAACTGAAGAGGGAGGAATTGTGAGAATGGGATTTATTTTCAGCGGTCTTTTCTGGGGATCTATCCTCATCCTGATTGGCGCATCGATTATTATCAAAGCTGTTTTTAAAATCGACATACCAGTTGTCAGGATCATTTTTGCTCTGATCATTATCTATCTCGGGCTGAGATTGCTTTTTCCTAATTTCAGATTGGGAGAAAACCAGAGTAATACGATCATGTTCGAAAAAAGAAGAATAAATACCAGCGGGAAGAATAACGAATACAATATGGTATTCGGTTCCGGAACAATTGATCTGTCTGATCTGGACCCGGATAAAAATCCGGGACAGGTTGAGGTTAATACTGTATTTGCATCTTCCAGGATTATCCTGAATCCAGAAATACCATTTTTAATCAGGACAAATACCTTCTTTGCCGACTGTACTTATCCCAAAGGTTCTGCAGCCGTGATTGGCGAATCCGTTGTCAGATCTCCGGCGTTCAATTCGGAGGATAAAGCCCTTCTGATCGAAGTTAATGTCGTCTTTGGTAGTGCCAAAATTATTTATTAATGAACAGCATTTTACAAAAGGCATCTGCTGATTTAATCCAGAAGCTTCAGAAGCAGAATATAATTCTTTCCGATAAGAAATTACTTGCAAATGGTCTTCAACTTAAATTTTCCACAGCAAATGAAAATTGCACCATAAACCTGTATCATTCAGAGAAAAAAGGTTTAAGCATAATCCTCGGGGGCAGCACAAAATCTGCCCTTAGATCTGAGATTAGCTTACTGCTGGGAATAAAATCGGATATTTCCGAGGATCATCATAATTGGAATAGATGGGTGGGCAGTGATGAATCAGGAAAAGGTGATTTTTTCGGACCCCTTGTAGCTTGTGGTTTCTATTGCCAATCTGATCTGGTGAATGAACTTAAAGATCTGGGAGTCAAAGATTCAAAACTGCTGAATGAAAATGATATCAGAAGAATAGCAGAAATTCTGCTGGTCAGGTTCAAGGACAACATTGAGATGATCATGCTGAACCCATTAACCTACAACAGGCTGTATCATCGTTTTAAGGAACAAGGCAAGAAACTCAATGAATTGCTTGCCTGGATGCATAGCCGGATAATTTTGAATCAAAGATCAAGGCATCAGATCGATGGTGCGGTTGTCGATAAATTTACCAGAACAGATGTATTGCATGGATCTTTGGCAGGATTGCAGGAGATCCCGATTTTAAATAAGATTAAAGGCGAGGAAGACCCTGCAGTTGCAGCAGCTTCGATTATCGCCAGATACTTTTATCTGAAAGGGATGGATAATTTATCAAGGAAATTCGGGATGGATTTTCCTAAAGGAGCAGGAGAAAAGGTGCTTGAATTTGGAAAAAAAATGATAAAAAAGCAGGGGTGGCAAGTTCTCGAACAAGTGGCAAAAACCCATTTTAAAACTTATGAACAGTTAAAGGAAAAGTGATATGATCATGGATTTTCTTGAATTTACCCCGGTAATTGGCCGTCAGACCTGGATAGCAGCCAGTGCTTATGTCATAGGAAAATGCACTATCGGAAGAGATTGCTCTATCTGGTTTGGTTCAGTTGTGAGAGGAGATGTACACAGAATCGAGATAGGCGACAGGACGAACATACAGGATAACAGTATATTGCATGTAACTGGTCCCAGCCCGGAAAATAAAGACGGGTTTCCTTTAATTATCGGAGATGATGTTACCGTCGGGCATAAAGTAACTCTGCACGGCTGCAGAATCGGGAACGGGTGCCTGATCGGCATGAGTGCAACTGTTTTGGATGATGCTGAAATAGGTGATGAATCTCTGGTGGGAGCAGGTTCACTTGTGACTCAACACAAAAAATTTCCACCCCGCAGTTTAATCATCGGTAGCCCTGCCAAGTTTGTTCGGAATCTTACTGATCAGGAAGTGCAATCATTATATGAGTCATCAGATCACTATGTAAAATATAAAAATCTATACCTGTCTACGGAAAAATGAAAACACTTGTATTGGAGTCTATGCCGAAGAACTTCTGGGAAATAATAATAAATAATGGCTGGGAAAAATATTTCTTTTCAGAATCAGATCTGCCTGAGCAGGAGGTTGAAATTCTGATCATCCGAACAAAAACCAGATTTTCCCAAAAGATGTTAGATCATTATCCTCGCCTGAAAATGATCATCAGAGCCGGTAGCGGGTACGATAATATCGATATTGATGCTGTCAGAAAAAAGGATGTTATCGTCTGCAGTACCCCGGAAGCCAATAAAACTGCAGCATTTGAACATACTATTTCTTTGATCATGGCTTTGTTGAAAAGGCATAATCAAGCGCAACGGGCTATTTCAGACTCAACCTGGAAAGATAATCTTCAACCCTGCTGGGAATTTTCGGAAATCAGAGCATTAATTGTTGGTCTGGGCAGGATTGGTACTATGGTAGCCGAAACATTGCAGATTTTAGGAGCGCAGGTACGTGGAGTTGATCCTTATCTCAATGATGATGAGATGTTAGCAAAAGGTGTCAGAAAAATTGATTATCAACAGGGATTGTGCTGGTGCAATTTAATCAGTTTTCATTGTCCCTTGACCCTCGAGACAGTTGGATATTTCAATTCGGCAAGTCTTAAATCATTGAATGATCCTGTCTGGCTGATAAATGCAGCAAGAGGTGGAATCATCAGCAAAGAAATTTATCAGGATCCTCTTTATGATAAGTATATTTTAGGGATTGGATTAGATGTATATGAGAAAGAACCTTGCTCAATTTCAGATCTTCCGCAGAAGCAAAATATCATCTACACACCACATATAGCAGCGTTTACCAGACCCGCACGAATGAAATTAGTAACTGAAACATTAAAAACCTGGGAATCTTATGTCTTTCATAACGAAGTCTACGGAGAAATTGACTATCGTTTTACATATAAATGAAAAAGGCAACTTATTGGGGTGTTAGAATTTAGGAAATTAACACAGGAATTTGTGAGTTTTTTAAAAAAAAATATTTGACATGAAAAAGGTAAGAATCAATTTTGCCGAACCTGCTGAATGCGGGTTAGATCATTAACAGTGAAAAGAGATAGAAGTGG
>JAFGMF010000240.1 GCA_016927675.1 Candidatus Cloacimonadota bacterium | reverse complement strand
ATGTTCCTGTTATTATCAGATAAGTTTACGTGTCGTGTTTTCCGGATTTTCCAGATCAAGCAAGACCAATGCCAGCTCCGGTCCATCATGAGCCGCCCCGAACAGGTAAGTATTGCCGATTTTATCTCTCCAGCTTCCGCTGATTCTGGCCGATTCATGAATGTGACCATGTAAGGTGATCAGAGGATGCCTCTCTTCTATCAATCGACGAATTGCAATGCTGCCCACATGCAGATCCAACGGGACATGATCGATCATTTTTCCATCAAGACCAGCTCTGTCCAGATTAGTATTGTACGGTGGGGCATGGAACAGGAAAACAGCATTGAAGAGATCGCTGTCCCCACTTAAGATTTCAAGTTCACGGGCAATCGTATAATACTCGATATCATCTGACTTTTTCAATACTGTGCGATAGCCTTCCAGTGGCGATATACTGCCGGGATCAATATAACCCGACACATCAAATCGTTCCCAGTCCTTTAATAGAAAAGGTGATGGTGGAACGTTGGCATACCCGAAAAAATTGTATCCCTGATAGTGGATTTTCTGCTTATGGATATATCTCCAGATCCCTTTTTCTTCCAGTGAGATCAGTTCTTTTTCTTCGCTGCGGGGATCATCATTCCCCAGAATCAACAGGATCAACGGGTAATTATCCCCTAATTCCTTCTGCAAAATTAATAATTTTTCAGCCAGATAATCCCGGAGAAAATCTTCCTTACCCTGTTGAAAAGGTTTGTTCAGAATCACACCGGAAGGAAACAGATCTCCACCCAGCAATAATAATTCCGGTTTTTCCTTACTGATCAGATCAAACAGTTTTTCATATTTTTCCGGATTCCCATGCAAATCTGAAACAAAAAAAACCGGTCTCATTTCACTTCCCTGAATTTCAACTTATGTGCCCCATCAGTGTGGGCATTGATCTTAACGGCAAAACTGGTCTGATTGCAGATATCATCATCAGTGACAAAATGATAATCCAGCAAACCATCCGTCTGATATCCCGTCTTTAAAAAATTAAATTCGGCAAGACATAAACTCCATCCTTCCAACCAGGCCTTCAATTCTCTCTTCTGGGCTTCATCCCCGCAGAAATGGATAAGAAGATCTATGTCACTTGCCGGACCTGCCTGCGCATTCTTTGTGCTCCCGAATAAATAAACCGCCTTGACCCCAAAACGATCCGGATCAAGCTTCAATGCTATTATTTCTGCCATTTTTCTGCGCCATTGCCAATGTGCCTCGGCATAAGGATTGAGGATTGTTTTTAATTCTTCTGGACTGTTAACCTTGCCGGAGCAGGACTGAAAATATTCCACAATCTCTTCAACTCCGGAATTCTGAAAAATCTGGAGGATCTGTGGTTCTTTATCTCTGAGCTTTTCAATCACATCATGAGCTTTATTCCATTCTCCGAATAATTTTTTCAATTTGCGATTAAATAAATAGATACTCAGCTTCTGTGAAATAGTATCAAGCAGCTTCTGTTCTTCCTGCAGAAAAGGCTTATCGGTATTACCCGGATTTTCTGTATAATAAACCTGGATTTCACCGATCTTCCTGTTCTCAAATACTATGGGAGCTTTCTGATACCAGAGAGTTTCCACAAAATCGGTTGATTTATACTCTCTGCCCTGGTAGATGATCCTGGCTTTGCATAGATCTACATATTGCCAGCCGGGATGAACAACTTCCAGCAGACGGAGAAATATCTGATCCAGATCGGCAGAATAATCCAGCAAAACTTCATCTATATTATACAGACACTGAAGCTCTTTAGCCCTTTCATTAAGCTCTGTAAGTGATGAATTTGATTGAACTTCAGCCATTGTTATCTCAATCTCATCTGCAATCTGGTTAAATTCGGATATCTAACCGCGCCAGCTTCTGAAATATAAATCATCATTTAATCACAGTAAGTTTACGATAGATATTATTCTTATCACTACTCAATCTATAAAAATAAATTCCGGTTTCCAGTTTAAAGGGCTGCCATGATATCTGATGCTCACCTGCTCCAAGATAATCGCTAAACAGGCATTCGATCAGCTGCCCCTTGAGATTGTACAGAGATAACTCTATCCTGGCAGGTCTCTTCAGATTGAAAGATAATATCTGATCCGGATTTCGATCATGAGATCCGCTCAGATAAGGATTGGGATAAACAAGCAGGTTCTCGGCAGCTGTTATCACTTCCTCGCCAGCAGCAACGGGCTCAATGATCTCTTCAACAAGATCGGTTGCATTATCACTGAACCGAACAGTCATCTGCGCCCAGTCAATTTCCGGAATTTCCCCCTGAAAAATAACTGGTTCACTATAATCAAATGATAAAGCCATCAGAGGATAAATCCCTGCAGCAGTTTCAATTTCTGCAATCAGGGGAAAATTTCCATCAACATCAATATACTGCACAGTAACATCTGTCCAACCGGAATTGATTTCGTAATTAATATCTGAGATCATAGGAAGTGTATTGACAAATTGCTCGATCACATATTGATCAATAAACAGGATTGCAGGCTTACCAATGTCAACCGGCAATAGATTGGAAGGCAGAGTATAGGCAACGGTAAGCATATCAACTCCGAGAGAGTTACTCAGGCTGGGCCATTCACCGAAATCCTCATCACCGGTCAGATCTTCGATGTCACATGCCATATATAATCTTCCGTTATTTACCGTTACTTCTATATCTGCGATTAGCTCAATGGAATTCAGATCAAACTCAATGCCGGATATTTTATATAATCCGGGACTGATCACAAATGGAATACTGGCATATACCATTGCATAACCGACTGAATCCTGCAGTACATTTTCAGGATTAATTATAGCCGTAATATAGAAATAGTATTGAATAAACCCGGTATTCAGTGGATAGTTACCCTGTTCATTCTCCAACCCGGCGATAAAACGTGAATCAGTATAAGAAAAATAGGTTGCGGTAAGATCTAGATGTTCATAGTAAGCAGAAAGAGTATCTCCCTGTGGATCATCAGAGATCAGGCTGATAGACTGATCCGCCGGGGGGAAAATATCCTCTTCACAATACGCGGGCATCATCGCTACCAGGGTATCATGCTCCGTTCGGAATCTGCAGTATTCCGTTTCAGTACCATCTCCGGGAAAAATTGCCTGATAGGTTAATCCGGTAAGATTTTCCATATCTACAGCAATCCAGGAGTTGTCCTCCCGGTAAAACATTTGAGTATTAAGCCCGGGCAGATCAACAGTCTCACACCTAAGAAAATATTCATCTTCCATCGTATAAGCACTATTTCTGATGTTATTCCAAAATGAATACTCATCACGGGCAGATAACTGATTCAGAAAAATCAGCAGTATCATTATTATAACAATATATTTCAATTTATTACCTCCTATTTTTACCCGAAAGCATCTGTTGAGGCTACATCTGGCATACAGCTTGAGATTCATTAATCTGCTGTAATCCTCAGTAGAAAATAAATGTCCTCCATCT
>JAFGMF010000239.1 GCA_016927675.1 Candidatus Cloacimonadota bacterium | reverse complement strand
TTATTCGCTATCCTGCTCGCCTGGAACAGGCTGGTCAGTAAGCGGAAGAGAAGGAAGCTCTTCTTCGAGGGGAGTTTCTTTCTGGGCTTCCTGTTCTTTTAGCATGTCAACAGCTTTGGTACTGGCTGAGGCAGGACGTTCCTTCAACTGGAAAGCCAGCAGGATACAGATGACCATGAAAGCAAAAGCCAGAATTCTGGTGGCATTCTTGAGGAATTTTGAAGCACCCTGACCACCGAGAACGTTCGATGCCACACCGCCTACCATCCCGTCCAGTGCTCCACCTTTGCTTGATTGAGCCAGGATTACGAGAATCAAAGCAATCGATACTATCACATGAATTACAGTTAAAAATATATACATCCCATCTCCTGTTTAAATAAACTTGAACACTTTTATTGAATGACTATTTCAGTGTCAAATATTTTCTGAAAGCGTTTTCAGGCAACGCCAATCTCCTTTTTCAGATAGCCAACTTTTTGAACAGCAAGTTCTCTGGCCCTGGCAGAACCTTCAGCTAAAATCTGATCAATATAGTCTCTATTAGCAATCAAATCATTATATCTCGTTCTGAAATCGGAAAGCTGATTATCCATTATCTCGAACAGTGCCTGCTTGGCCTGACCCCAGCCCATTCCTCCGGCCAGATATAGCTTGCGCATTTCTTCCGTTTGTTCTGCCGAAGCAAATAAACGATAGAGAGAAAATACATTACAACTATCAGGATCTTTAGACTCTTCTATTGTCTGACTATTGGTAACGATTTTCATGATCAGTTTACGCATCTGTTTTGCCGGCAGGAACAAGGGAATAGTATTGTGGTAACTTTTACTCATTTTTCGTCCGTCCAGTCCGATTACCGTATGAGTATTTTCCTGTATCAAAGGCACTGGTACAGTTAACAATGGTTTACCATAATTGGCATTGACAGCTTGAGCGATATCGGCAGTCATTTCCAGATGCTGCTGTTGATCACGCCCCACAGGAACTACATCGGTATCGAAAAGAAGGATGTCTGCAGCCATCAGCACCGGATAAGTAAATAATCCCATATTTATGCCGTCATCCGGATCTTTGCCATTCTGCAGATTCTGATCAACCATAGCTTTGTAAGCATGAGCTCTGTTCATCAAACCCTTGGCAGTGAAAGCCATTAAAATAAGGGTCAGATCAAAAGTTTCTGGTACCTGAGACTGACGGTAAACCAGTGATTTCTCGGGATCAAGACCACATGCCAGCCAGGTTGCGGCTACATCATAAGTTCTCAGTCGTAGTTCCTCAGGATCACGCATTGAGTTTATCGCATGATAATCTGCTATGAAATATCTTGTCTGATATTCTTCAGCGAGAGCAAGTGCAGGTTTGATCGCACCGAAATAATTGCCGATATGGGGAACACCCGTCGGCTTAATCCCTGTGCAGGCGATCTTATGCTTCATCTATCCTCCCTTTCATTCATGATCTCACCGATAAGGTCATGTTCCCAGGAATCTATTATCGATACATCAATAATGTCACCCGGCTTTAAACCTGTTCCGGTGATGAATACTGTTCCGTCAATTTCCGGTGCATCAAGATATGATCTTCCCTCAAAGCTAAAATTTTCTTCAGGACTCTTCCGGTCAACAATTACTTCCATTTTATTCCCCACAAATCTGCTCAGCAGTTCTGATGATATCTCTTCCTGTATTTTCATAAGCAGATCTCTTCGGTATTCGGCTGTTTTTTGAGATACAGTATTTTTTAGATCGTAGGCTGGCGTTCCATCTTCTCTGGAATAGCAGAATACTCCCAGTCGGGTGAATTTCTGCTCTTCCACAAATGTTCTTAATTCCCGGAATCTTTTCTCCGTTTCTCCGGGATATCCAACGATAAATGTTGTCCGGATGGCAGCATGCGGGAGTTTATTTTTGATCTGATCTAACAGGATTCTGATCTTTCTACCGTCAGTTTTCCGGTTCATTGATTTCAGCAAATTATCATTGATATGCTGAAGGGGAATATCGAAATAGGGAAGAAGTTTGGGCAGATGTACGAAAGCATCTATCAGCTCAGACTCCAAATGGGCAGGATGAAGATAGAGAAGACGGATCCACTTGATCCCTTCTGTTTCCTGGAGCTTCTCCAGAAGTCTGATCAACTTCTGCCGGTTGTCTCTGCCATAAGCTGTTGTGTCCTGGGCAGTCAGAATCAATTCTTTTACTCCTCCGGCAGTAAGTGATTCTGCTTCTCGGACAAGAGTTTCAACCGATTCACTCTTCAGCTTTCCCCTGATGGCTGGAATGGAGCAGTAACTGCATCTGTTATTACAGCCGTCACTGATCCTGAGATAGGCATAATGAGGTAAAGTAAGCCTGGATTTCTGCAATCGTGGTATTGGATCGAATAGTTGCCTGAAAGATGCGAAATCTTTCAGATCAATATAATGATCAACTTCAGGAATTTCTCTCTGCAGTTCACTTTTATATCTTTTCACCAGGCATCCCGTTACAATCAGTTTGCCGGTATTTCCATTATTCTTCTGTTCCACAGCTTCCAGAATTTC
Organism: Candidatus Cloacimonadota bacterium; assembly: GCA_016927675.1. Taxonomy (GTDB): domain Bacteria; phylum Cloacimonadota; class Cloacimonadia; order Cloacimonadales; family TCS61; genus JAFGMF01. Next base: position 781 of record JAFGMF010000239.1, on the reverse strand, counting down.
CTGAATCGCTTCTTCTTTGGCTGAGCGGATGAACCCACAGGTGTTGATCACAGTGATATCCGTTTTTTCAATACTGACTGCCTGAGAATATCCGGCACTTTCCATAATCCCGGCAAAATATTCACTATCGACAAGATTTTTCGGACATCCCAAACTGATCAGATAAAAACTTTTCATATAATTATAATTCCCTGTTCCGATAGCGTTCGGACAAATCATCCTTTCTTATTACTATGATGAAACGTCTCTCTTAGCTATTCTTCACAATGATAGATATCATAACAAATGACATCTTCGATAAATTGTCATGATGAGAATCACGGATTTTCAGAAGTACTTATCCGTCTCACCCCGAACTATAAGAAGTGAAGTCTGATCAGCAGGGTGAAATCTGTTGTCACCTGTGTGATTCTCTAACATGGTTGCTTTTTCAATCAAGAAAGGGCGATTTGCATATCGCCCTTGTCTATGCTTTTCAGATTTTTTAATCCAGTTGGTGGATGATAAGGCCGGATCTTAATTTCGGTTCAAACCAGGTGGATTTAGGCGGCATTACCTGTCCGGCATCAGCGATAGCCATTAACTGAGCGATCGATGTAGGATATAGTGCAAACGCTACAGCTTCTCCTTCATCTACTCGACGGGCAAGTTCCTGCAGACCTCTGATCCCTCCGATGAAATCTATCCTCTTATCTTTGCGCGGATCTCCAATACCAAGAATCGGAGCAAGTAGATTATCCTGTAAGATAGCCACGTCTAAAGATTTAACTGGATCTGATTC
>JAFGMF010000035.1 GCA_016927675.1 Candidatus Cloacimonadota bacterium | reverse complement strand
AGGCGGTCTGTTTCATGGCAGTCGAGAATCAACAGCAGTTCAAAACTCAATTGGGAATGGTAGATCAGAGATCTACCTGCACCTTCGACAAAATCGTATATATCGGAAGCTTGCTCTTCCAGAACGATCTCAACAGGTTTTCCGGAATTACTGAGCAGTGCCTGAAGCGCAAGAGCGGCACAAAAGCCATCTCCATCAGGATCAATATGGGTGAGTATGGCTACTGATTCTGCTTTTTCGACTGCAGAAAGGATCCTCGACTTTAATTCATCACGAGAATTCAGTCTCATTTTTCGCTCGGCGTTATCTCTGGTTCCTTTTCCGCTTCGAGTTTGGCAAAGAGCTCATCCAGATGGCGCGCCTTCTCTTCCGTATCATCAAATTCAAAGGATAATTCGGGAATCAATCTCATTATCTTAGCCTGGGCAATTTCATTTTTCAGATAGCCCGAACTTTTTTCCAAAGCCTGTTGAACATCAGAAAGTGAGTGTTTATCTAGGTGAGAAAAGTAAATCCTGGCGTGTCCCATATCATTAGAAAGTTTTACATGATTAATAGATACCATATCCAGATGACTATCTCTCAATTTATAATTGATCGCATTACTGATTATTTTCAGCAACATTTTTTCCAGCTTGAGAATTCGGATCCTGGTCATATTCCCTTCTTTCCCTGGAATGGGATTTACATTTTTCTTTCAACTTCTTCAATCAGATAATTCTCAATGATGTCACCCTCTTTGAGATCATTGAAATTTTCCAGACTGATCCCGCAATCGGAACCTGCTTTCACTTCCTTGACTTCTTCAGCATAATGTTTCAATGATGAAAGTTTACCTTCATGGATCATGATATCATTGCGATAAAGCCTGACATTACCAGAGTTGGTAATTGTTCCCTTCTCTACATAACATCCTGCTATTGTACCAACTTTTTTGATCTTGAATATCTGTTTGATCAAAGCACTGCCGAGATATTTTTCCTGCATTTCTGGAGCCAGCATACCATGCATGGCTTTCTGAATATCCTCAATTGCTTCATAAATTATCTGATAAAGTTTGATATCTACCTTTTCATCTTCCGCAAGCTTCTTTGCGGAATTGTTAGCTCTCACATGGAATCCGATAATAATAGCATCTGCTGCTGAAGCCAGACTGACATCTGCCTCATTTATCCCGCCGACTGCCCGACGGATAACATTGACCAGAACTTCTTCCGAACTGAGTTTTTCGAAAGAATCGCAAAGAGCTTCTACCGAACCATCGGTATCTGCTTTGACAACCAGTTTTATCTCAGACATTTCATTCTGTTTGATTTTCTGGAAAAGATTATCCAGATTGGTTTTCGTCTGATACTTCTCTCTTTCCTTGCGAATATGCATTCGTTCAGCACTGATTTGACGGGCGATCTTATCATTATCGACAACATCAAGAAAATCTCCTGCTTTAGGCACATCGGAAATTCCGTAAATTATGGCAACATCTGATGGATTTAAAACCAGCAACTCCTTGCCACGTTCATCCTCCATCTTTCTGATCCGACCGTAAGTAGCTCCGCAGATAACATTGTCACTCTTACTCAATGTTCCTTCCTGGAGAAGGATGGTAACAATTGTTCCCATTCTTTTATCTATTTGAGCTTCGATAACGGTACCTTTACCATTGATATTGATCGGAGCCTTTAATTCCAGCATTTCTGAAGCAAGCAGGATTGTATCAAGCAGATCACTGATACCTTCTCCTGTGAGAGCGGAACACTTGACCCAAAGTACATTTCCGCCATAACCTTCCAACATCAGGTTGTTTTTCATCAGATCCGATACAGTCCGATCAAAATTGGCTTCTTTAAGATCCATTTTATTGATAGCTACGATAATCAACACTCCAGCCGCACGGGCATGGTCTATCGCTTCAACAGTTTGTGGTTTAACACTTTCGTTGGCAGCAACAACGATCACCGCGATGTCAGTTACATTTGCCCCACGGGCTCGCATGGCAGTAAAAGCTTCGTGACCAGGTGTATCAAGAAAGGTGATCTTGTGTTCGTTATAAGTAACCTGATATGCTCCGATATGCTGTGTTATCCCACCAGCCTCTCCGGCAATGATATTTGTTGATCTGATCCGATCCAGAATCGCTGTTTTCCCATGATCTACATGACCCATAACCGTAACAACAGGCGGTCTCTCTGCCTGTTCAATTTCTCCGATTTCCTCAGACTGTTCTTCCAGGATATCCTTGCCGTATTCATCTTCAAATTGAACATCAAATTCGAATTCATCACAGATCATTTCCAGCGATTCTCTGTCCAGTCGCTGATTAATCGTGACCATCTGCCCCATTTTAAAGAATTTGGCAATGATCTCAGTGGCAGAGATGTTCATCAGTTTTGCCAATTCACTTACCGAAGTAAATTCGCTGATAACGATTTTTTCAATTACAAAATCTTCTTTTTTATCGTCTTTTTTATATTTTTTCTTTTTGGTAGAACTTATCAAAGTCTTTTTGATATTGCGGGATATTTCAGCTTCTTCAAGCTCGGTAGGAATAAACTTCTTCTTCCGTCCGGATTTTTTCATATGCTTGAGTTTGGCTTTGAGATGCTTTTGATGGAGTTCCGAATCTGCTTCCTTTTTCTTTTTCTCCTGTTTGCTTTTTTCCAGTGCAACTTGTTCCGGCAGGGGCTGAGGATCAGGCAATTTATCCTTCTTCTCATCCGAAGGCATCACCTTTGTTTTTGAAACCGGAGCTTTTTTATCTCTTTTCGGCGGAGCTTTTTTTATTGTCTTCTCAACAAAAACCGGGATCTCTTCTGCTTCCCTCGTCTGCTTCCTGGCAATCACTTCCTGATCCTGCTTTTCTTTCTCCACAGCCTCTTTGAGTTTTTCAGTTCTTTCAATTTTCCTATGATAAGTATTTATATCTTTCTGCCGCTGTTTCACCGCGGCAGCTTCTTCGTTGAATTTAGCCCGGATCTTCACCACTATTTCATCGTCAACAGGGCTCATATGGCTTTTTACTTGTACGCCCATATCACCAAGGTGCTTTTTAAGAGCTGCTGTTGAAATTTTAAACTCTTTCGCAAGTTCATGTACTCTGATTGGCATCATTCCTCCATTATCCCAAAATCCGGGTAATACCACCGGCAAAATCAGCATCAGATACTGCAATGATTCCGGTATCTTTTATTTTGAACTCTCGCCCAAAATCAGCCATACTACCAAAGATTATCATCTTGACATTATACGCATCCGCCAGTTCACGCAGGTTCTTGATGGTCTTTTCAGCCAGATCAGAACTGCAGAGAAGCAGTCTGCATTTTCCCTGATGGCAGAGACGCTTGACAGCATCAAATCCGAAGATCACCTTACCCGCCCGTCTAGCCAGATGAAGTAAGTTATATACTTTTTTTTCCAACCTGCTTACCTCTTTTTTTTCTCTGCCAGACAGGAAGCTTCTGCAGACAGTTATTATCGTTACAAACATAATAACCACGTTGATTGATCTTGCCAGACAAATCGTAGATAACCTGATCCGCTATCCTGATAAATCTGATCAATTCCTGTTTAGATTTAACACTGCGACAGATCACACAGGTTCTCTGTGGCTGATGCAAGGCACGAGAATTTTTGTTAACCATTAAAAATACTTGGCTGATTCCTTTATTTTACTCGCAGTTTTCATCCCCAGTCCTTCCAGATTGCACAGCTCTTCTACACTGGCTTCATAAATATCCTGGACAGATGTGTATCCGTGGATTTTGAGAATTTCTGCGATCTTCGCCGTTACTCCATCGAGATCACTTACATGACTCGTAATTCTACGTTCCTCGGAAATTTTATCTTCGAATTCTTCTTCAGTATAAATATCAAGTTTATAATCGGTTAATTTTGCTGCAAGTTTAACATTTTTACCCTTTTTCCCGATGGCAAGATTCTTGTTCTTCTCGTTTACGATAATCCGGGCAAAATTTCCCCGATCAGCAAGATAGACTTTTTCTACCAGATCAGGTCCTATGGCATTGGCGATAAGTTGTTCAGGAGAATCATCCCAGAGGACAATATCAACCATTTCGTTATTCAATTCATTTTTGATCTGCTCAATTCTGATGCCTTTTGGACCCAGACAGCAAGCCGTAGCGTCGATCTTGGCATCTAATGATCTGACGGCAATCTTGGTCCTGATTCCCGGTTCTCTGACAATTTTTTTTACCTCGATCAACCCGCTGTTTATTTCAGGAATTTCAGTCTCAAAGATCTTTTTGACAAATTCAGGACGTGTTCTGGAGAGGATTACGACAACGTCATTTTTCCGTTTTCTGATATTGACCACATAGGCACGGATGATATCGTTCACCTTATAGTATTCATCCTCGACCTGTTCGTCTTTGGGCAGCAGTGCATCTGTATAGCCGATATCAAGGATATAACCGTTGTAATCTTCTTTGGTGACTTTACCTGAAATTATCTGATTCTTCTGATTTTCATAGTCGAACATAATTCTGTCTTCTTCAAGCAATTTTATCCTTTCCAGGATTGCTTTCCGGGCATTACGAATTACTTTGGGTTCAAAATCGAAAATTGGCATTTCAATCGGGATCTTATCTCCCAACTCAAGTTCAGAATCTTCATATTTAAGAGCTTCCTCAAGTGAAATCTCTCCCAGAGAAAGATCATGCTCGACTACTATTTTCTTAAACCGGGCAGTAATCCTGTTGGTTTCAAAATCGGTCAGGATCTCAAGTTCATTCTCTGGCTGTAATTTTTTTGAAATAGCCTGATAAAGACCTTCTTTGATGATCTCTGCCAATTTCTCTTTGTTCAGCTGTTTCAAATTGGCCAATTCAGCCAAAGATCCCATCAAATTCATGCTCATCTTTTCTCCTCACCCTTGTTTCTTAACTTTTTTAAAGTCGAAATATGTTCTCGCCTTGCGAATATCATTAAAGGAAATTTCTACCGGTTGTTCGTCAACTTCCAGTAAAATACTGTCTTCCATTACTTCCAGTAAAGTACCCGTCACCGTCATGTTCTTATCAAGTTCATGATAGGTGAGCTTGAGCAATTCATTGATCGCGCTGACATAATGTTTTTTCCGCTTTAATTCACGCTCAAGCCCCGGAGATGATACTTCCAGAAAATATCTACCGGCAATCAAATCTTCTTCCTCGAGAATAGCACCCACAGTACGACTAACCTGCTGACAGTCACCAACGCTAACGCCATTAATTTTGGTGATATAGATCAGCACTATAGTACCTTTATGGGCACTTTTCAGATCCAGATCATACAAGGCCAGATCCAGATCCTGACATACCTGCCTGGCGATTTCTTCAATTCTTTCTTTTTTCTTATCCATGCTGCAATTATTTCCCATAATAACACTAAACCACTGAAAACCAGTGGTATAGCAAAAATATCAAAAAAATGCTGACCCTAAGTCAGCTAAAATCCTCTGCTTTTTTTCTTAACTTTATTCACAAAAAAAACATACCTCCTTTCTGTCAAGCAGTTATTTATTTGATTTAATTCATAATTATGACTATCTTCCGATCGGGAACATTTAATTTATCAAAATCTCAAAATACCTATTGAATGTAAATAAATGTTGACGTTTCAGAGTGAAATTTATTTTGAATTCAACTTGACCGTTGGAAATCAGGCGGAAGTTTTGGAGCATAACGGAGGTTGAATGTTCAGAATTATTTTCATCACAGCTATACTGGGGCTGTTCTGGGTTAATCTGTGCCTGGCGCAGGAAGGTAATAATCTTATCCTGGATATTGAGATCCAGGGGACAGAAAATATAGAAACCGATCTGATCTTATCTCTTCTGGACTTTGAGATAGGGGATTTACTCACCCGGGAAGCTGTGAGCAAATCAATTCAGGATCTTTATAAGTTAGGTGTTTTCGAGGATATCAGGATATCGGGAGAGCAACTTGATCAGGGAATTATTATCACTGTTGATGTAATTGAATTCCCAATTGTGGATGAAATTGAAATCCAGAACAACGAAAAAGTTAAGACTGCCAGACTTACTGATATCATCCCGGTAAAAAAGGGCAGTTATTTATCGCCATTCCTTAAGGTAGATATCAAAAAGAAGATAATTTCTGAATATAAACAAAAAGGATATCATCTTGCTGAAGTCAATTTTACTGAAATATCCAAACCCGATAACAGAGTAGATCTGATCATAAACATTGATGAAAGTACAAAAATCGTGATCAGGTCAATCCGAATACATGGAAACAAGGAAATCCCTGCCAAAAAAATCCTGGGAAAAATGAAAACAAAAAGTGCCAGTTTTTTCCGCTCCGGTAAATTCGAGCAGGATAAATTCGATGAAGATCTGACCAGGATCGTTGAGTTTTACAATAAACGCGGGTTTATCGATGCCAGAGTGATCTCCTGGGATAAAAAAATTGAAGATGAAAAATTTATTGTGGATATCTATCTGTTCGAGGGCGAGTCATATAACTTCGGGGATGTATATGTAGAAGGTAATGATAGATTTACTGATGAAGTTATCACTGAAAATTTCAGATTTAAAGAAGATGAAGTTTTTAATCTGGAAAAGTTTAAAACTCATTTATCCTCAGTCGCCTCCATGTATTATGAAGAAGGTTATATTTATTCCCGCTTTGATCATGATCTAGAGAAAAGAGGCGATAAAATAGACATCCGCCTGAAGATAATCGAAAATACCCAAGCCAGGATTCGCAAAATTAACATCCTGGGCAATCGTAAAACCAAAGAAAAGGTAATTCGCCGTCAGTTAGCAATCTCCCCGGGTGACTATTATCAGCAATCCAAACTAAGACGAACCCTGTCCAACATCTACAACATGGGATTCTTCGAACCGGACCTTTATCCAGAACCTTCCGCTCCGATTAATAATAACGGTGATATTGACATCAATCTTTACCTTACCGATAAAGTATCCGGATCCGCTAATGGAGGTGTTGCCATTAACAGTCAGGACGGACTGGTAGGCCAGCTGGCAGTATCTCATAATAATCTTTTCGGAAATTCCTGGCAAGCCGGAGTCAAATGGGAGTTTGGCGGTAAAACCCAGAATTTCAGTTTTAATTTCACCAATCCGTACCTTTTTGATACCTCCACTCTGGCAGGATTCGATATCTATCATACCACCAAAGAATGGGATACCTATAAAGTTCGAACCAACGGCGGATCGATCAGGATAGGACGTCCTCTGCCATTTTTGAATTTCAGCAGACTCACTGCCGGATATTCTTACTATGCCAAGAAATACAGTATCCTTTCAGGCGAAGAAGATAATGCTTCGAATACCCTGAAAGATCTGGATGAGTCCGGATGGCAACATACAAGTTTGATATCTCTGACCTTTTCCAGAGACAGCCGGGATAATATCTTTTTCCCGACCACGGGTTCTCAGTTCACGATTTACAATGAATTAGCCGGGGGACCGCTTCAGGGTGACTTCAGTTATTTCAAACAGATATCTCAGGTAAGCTGGTACATTAAAACCATCTGGGAACTTTCTCTGAAAACCAAATGGCGTTTTGGCTATGTTACAGGTTTTGACGGAAAAGATGTTCCGCCCGATGAAAGGTTTTCTCTGGGCGGTACCGGAGCTGATGGAATCAGAGGTTATCCGGAACGTTCTGTCGGTCCTGCAGATGGTGGATTGAGAGAAGTCATCTTTTCAACAGAATATGGTGCACCTATTGCCGGAGATCAAATTGTCGGTCTTCTCTTTTTCGATGCCGGTAACAGTTACAACAGCCTAAGTAAATTCAACTTCTGGGAATTAAAAAAAGGTGCCGGAGTTGGTATCAGAGTGCAGAGTCCTTTTGGATTGATCGGTTTTGACTATGCTTATAATCTGGATGAACGAAAATGGGAGCCACACTTTCAATTTGGCACCACTTTTTGATCTGCCCAAGCAGCCAGATAATTTATCATAAAAAAATTGCTTGACTCAGATATCCCCCTTTTTTTTGTAGCTACTGCTCGGGGCGTAGCGCAGTCCGGTTAGCGCACTGGTTTTGGGAACCAGGAGTCGGAGGTTCAAATCCTCTCGCCCCGACCAATTTCAGCATTGGTAAAAATGATTTGACAGGTTATGGCTTTTTAAAAAAAGCTTCCTGCAGTTTATCGGGGCACTTAGCTCAGTTGGGAGAGCGCCTGCCTTACAAGCAGGTGGTCGGGGGTTCAAGTCCCTCAGTGCCCACCATATTAAACCGATTCCTGAGGGGATCGGTTTTTTTCTAACAAATTGCTTGACTTTAGAACCTCTCTCTGAGTGTAATCTCAGTCCGTGAGGAGTAATGGCGAAGAAATATAGAAGATCAGGGAAAAGAAAACTCAGGAAAAAAAAATATCCGGCAAACAAAAAGAAAACATTGTATGCTTTTGGGTTTGTCATTCTGGTACTTATCATCCTTTATCTGCTGGTTGACAGCCGAGTGGCCAATTCCTTCCAAAAACGATCTGCTGAAAATCGATTATCCGGAAAATATAAAGCAAATACGATAACCCTGGAATCTGCCCTAATTCACAGCTTTAAACTGCTGGGAATTCCTGAATCCAAATATCGCCAGGAAAAGAAAGATGATGCTATCTATTTTTCTGCAGGTATAAACAGCCAGACCATGGACCTGAATTTTGCCAATGCGATCATTACCGGTCAGATTGAACTTGCCGGCGGCAGAATTCTGAAAGGTGTAGAAAAAAATAACAACAACCGACAGGTTCTGGAATTTTTCGACATTGGCCAGAATCAGAAATACATAGTTAACCTTTATTATTCCCAGTATGCCAGCACCAGTAAAAAGCTGACCAAAATCGCTTTTGTCATTGACGATTTTGGCTATTTTAATGGTAAGCTGCTTGATGATTTTCTGAATCTACCCGAGGAGATCACTTTTGCCATTTTACCTCATTGTCCGCATTCCCGCGAAGTAATGGAAAAAGCGGCTGAAAAAGGACATGAGACGATTATCCACATGCCTATGGAACCATTGAATTATCCGAAGGCTAATCCCGGTGAAAACGCAATCTATGTTCATGATTCACCGCGGGAGATAAAGAAAAAAGTTCAGGGATATATCAAACAGCTTCCGCTTTGCGTGGGTGCAAACAATCATATGGGTTCCCTGGCTACAACTGATGCTGCCGTGATGCAGGCTGTTCTGGAAACACTGAAGAAAAGCAATCTCTTCTTTATAGACAGTCGCACCAATCAAGCTTCAATTGCATATAAAATGGCTAAAGAATTGATGGTTCCCTCTTATGAAAATACTTTCTTCCTGGATACCCCATCTATTTCGGATAAAACCTTTTCAGAAAAGATCGACTATCTCAAAACTGTGAGTAAAAGTCGTGATTATATCCTGGTAATCTCTCATTGTGCCGGTCAGGTACATCTTGATTACCTGAAAAGATTCCTCGCTTTAATCGACGAACTTGATCTGGAACTGATCCCGGCTTCCCAGCTATTCCAGTCCGATCTCCCCGCTATCCTCTAAAGAGCTTAAATTAATGGCAACTTATAGTATTGCAAAAATCTTTTCACTCATGGATCGCTTCAAATCCATGAAAATTCTGAGACCTTTCCGTTACGACCGCTACGAACCTGGGATTGAGTTAACCTATGAGCTGCAAACTTTCACAACCGCCGGCACTGTAAAGATAACTCTACTGATAGAAAAATTCATTGGCGGAGGATTTGCCGGACAGGTTTATCAAGTAAGGTTAAAAAGCTGTTCAGCCAGAGTATCAGGATTAAATCCTGAAGCACTTTATGCGATGAAGATACTAATCCCTCCCGGCCGATTTGCCCGTATATTCAGGAATCTCCTCTATTTTATCGGATTTGGAAGTTTCTTTCAACTGCAGGTAAATCCCGCTGCAGCCAGAGCCGGTGCTCTCTGGCAGAAAATCATCCGCAGAGCTGCTGCGATCGAACTTGGCAGCGAAGACCTGGTTGCAGATATCCACGGAACTCTGCTTGATACCAGACTGGGAAGTTGCGGAGAAATACTGGAATGGATCGATGGCCGAACATGGAGACTTGAAGCAGATGATCATCTCAATCTTCTGAAAAAATGGCATCGTGGAAAAATCGTGAACGATCCTGATCTGGGTTCACCTGAATACAGAGCCAAATACACTTTCATGCATGATTTTGTCAGAATGCTCCACAAGATCGGAGCACCTGAGTTAGCAAGGCAATACGAATGGACAACCTGCAAGAGTCAACCTAATTGTCTGAAACGAAAGTCCTTCGAATCAGATCCCTCCCGGGGACTGGTTGCCGTCGATTTCAGAGCAGGTCTGGTATTATTGCCCTTTTTGCCGATGAGTCCCGGAGATATAAAACTGATCTGGCAGGGTTTAAAACGAGGTAGTCTAGTTCAGTTTGATCGAGGTAATCTTAAAAAACTCACACTTTATCTTCACACCAGAAAAGAAGCTTTTACCGATCTACTGCCTCTGATTGCTGAATTATCAGAAAAAGAGAAGCTCTACCGTAATTCTGTACCGGATATCACCCATAATCATCTCAGGCTGTTATTCAGTCGAAAGCTTCATGAGACTATTTTGCGCGCTGCAATCCAGTCATGGCAGATCAGAAATATTATTGATCAGGATTTTGCCGAATATCTCAACCGGAAGATGTTTGCAGGCAGGTTATTTTATTTTCTAAATTTTATTCCATTACTTGGCAGATTTTTCCTGAAACTCTGTGGCAATAAGACATGGTTGTCACATTACAGATTGATCTTTTCAAACCGGAGATATTTCATCAGAGCCATCAAGGCACATATCTGTGAAAGACTGATCAAATGGCATCGTGCCGAAAGGATCAATTCGGAAAAAGTAGACATTATTCTGCATTCCTTTACCTCATACTGCTGGCATTCTTTGTTATCTCTGCTTCCTGAAGGTCTTCATCGTTTTTTCTCAGATCGGAGATATTTCAGGGAACGGCTTTATTTTCTGTTTATCCGGCCTGTTAAACTTTATTTCGATGCGAATTTGCGAGAAGAATGGCTCAATGAAATGCTGGAAGAAGGAAAACAGAAAAACATCCTCACAGATGAAGATTCACAGACCATATCCGCTCAGATCAAGGAACCTTTTATTCAGAAATACCTGAAAAGTCTGGCAGTTCATGTTTGTACGATCCCATTAACACAAATAGTGTCTGTTCTGATAGCTATTATCTATATCACATCTCATCCGGAATTACCCCGTGCTCAAGCCTGGGGTACAGGATTTGGCATTATTGCACTATTTCAGGTGATCCCGATTTCACCGGGCTCTCTGGCACGAGGTCTTTATGTGCTTTTCCTTGTAATCAGGGAGCGGGATTTCAAAAATTACAACATAGCCGTATTCCTGGCTTTTTTTAAATACATCGGTTATCTGGCTTTTCCGATTCAGATGACATACCGTTATGCAGCTCTTGCCCGGTTCATGGCTGGTCACTGGGCTACTGAAGCGGTTCATATCATTCCTGTTTTCGGAGAGAAAGGAGCCTTACTCGAGCACTGGATCTATAATCTTTTCTATAACTGGCCTCTTACCCTTAGACGCCAGTTCGTGGAAAGAAGTGCAGTCAGAGCAGAAATGCAACCTCGATACTGGCATATTCCTCTATTGATTATTCTGGCTGCAGCCACACTGTTTTTTACAGATTATTATTTTCTAAGCTATCTGGATTACCTGCCCAGTTTACGACAACTCTGGTGGTTGATTTTTTTCCTGCCGATGCTGATGGGCTCTGCTGTAACCCGCGCCGCAAAAGGAATGATTTTCTGGAAAAGAGTTGTCTACGGCAGTTTGAGCGGTTTCATCCTGGCAATTATCTCAGCAGGAGGTAATCAAATGCTGGGCAATCAAGAACCTTTTGCCGGACAACTTGTCTGGAGGATATTTATCTTTTCTTTGAGTGCGACCATTGGGGTTCTGATCACCGAGTTAACGGCAGGCGAACCGAAGAGATCAAGAGAATGAGCGCTAAAAAAGTATATCGTCATCATGAATTTCTATCTCAGCTGAATTCACTCAAATCCCAGCCTTTATTCTATATTTTCGGCGGAGATCAGTATCTTAAGGATACTGCTCAAAGTTCCCTGATAGAAATGTTAAAAACACCGGAGATGGATGTTTTTGACTTTATCATCCTATACGGAGATACTTGTTCTTCTTCAGAAATACTGGAACAACTTGAAATGCCGCCCATGATCGCTTCTCGAAGATTGATCATTCTGCGTAATCTGGAAATGATGAAACCTCTTGATAGAAATAAATTGCAGAGATATCTGGAATCACCGGAAAAATCTTCAACTTTTATCGTTGTTTCCGATAAAATGGACGGTCGCCAGAAACTGATCAAAACACTCATGAGCGAAGCAGTCTGCGTTGAATGCAAAGAGCCTTACGGTTCTTCTGATATCGCCCGGTGGCTTAATTTTGAGCTGCGTAAACTGCAGATAGATATGGATCGAGAGGCTGTTGAGATTTTTGCCAATACGGTTGAAACTGATTATCTGATCGCAGCAAATGAACTCGAAAAGTTAATTATCTTTACCCGTCTGGCTAAACATATTTCCGTTGATGATGTTCTGGCAGCAGTAGGTAAAAGTAAGACCAATTCCATTTTTGAACTGCAGAATTCCCTGGGAGTAAAAGATCTGCCCAGATCAATTCTTGTTCTGGAGAACCTGATCGCCAACGATGAACCGGGTGTCTATATAATTACCATGCTCACACGTTTCTTCAACCTGCTTTGGCGAGTATCGGTTCTCAAAGAAAAAGGTGTCTCCCCAGATCAGATTAAAAGAGAACATCTGACGGAGGTTTATCCATCTTTTCGTCAGGATTATCTTAATTTTTCAGTTAATTTTCGAAGAAAAGATATCCCCGGCATTTTTTCTCATCTCCTTCAGGCTGATACTGAGTTAAAATCAACCGACATAAAAGGATATATCATTCTGGAAAAACTGATCTATAACCTGTGTAAAGGAAACTCATGAAAGATGATAAAAATTTCCGCAGTGGTTTCATCACCATTATCGGACGTCCAAATGTCGGCAAATCAACTTTTCTTAATTTAATTCTTCAGGAAAAATTATCCATTATCTCCGCCAAACCTCAAACCACCAGGCATCAGATCAAGGGAATATATAACGGCGATAATTGTCAGCTGATCTTTCTTGATACTCCGGGTTTTTTAAAACCACGTTATGAACTTCAGGATAAAATGGTCGGCTATATCATGTCTTCTCTTAAAGATACAGACCTAATTATTTTTATCACGGATGTTCAGAATTATCCTACCGATTATGATCTTGAAATCCTGAAACTGATTACACGACATCCTTCACCAAAGATTGCCCTGCTCAATAAAATAGATAAAACTGATGCCCAGACTGTAAGCTCCAGGGAAACAGAACTGGGTGGGTTCGGTTTCGAGCGTGTTATTCCCATCTCTCTGATCAATACTGGAAATCTTGCAGATCTGATCCAATTGATCTCCGGCTATATGCCGTTTAATCCTCCATATTATGCAGAAGATGAGATATCCGATCTGCCGATGCGTTTTTTTGCTCAGGAGATAATCAGAGAGCAGATCTTTCATAATTTTCGAGAAGAAATACCTTATTCATCCACAGTGGTGGTGGAAGATTTCAAAGAAGAACCAAATAAGATCGTAATCTCCGCCAATATCTGGCTGGAAAGGAAATCCCAGAAACCTATCCTGATCGGCACAAATGGAGAAATGATCAAGAAGATCAGACTCGCCTCAGAAAAAGAGATCTATCGTGTTATCGGAAAAAAAATACGCCTGCATCTCTGGATCAAGATCAAACCAAACTGGCGTAAGAAAAAAAACGCTCTCAAGGAATTCGGCTATCAGTAAAAATCTACCGATCCGATCATGTTCTTTCGTATTATTCTCAGTTTAGATCCCAGCTGTGCCTCGAGAGATAAAAAATCATTTGACACTAAAAACTCAGAGAAATTATTTGTTTTTCCCTTTATGGAGGATTAGTTCTAACTGGTAAGACAGCGGTCTTGAAAACCGCCGGGCTTTGCCCTTGGGGGTTCGAGTCCCTCATCCTCCGCCATGATCTTTAAGAACGGAGAGGTGTCCGAGCTGGCTGAAGGAGCGCGCCTGCTAAGCGTGTGTGGGGGTTAAACTTCACCGAGGGTTCGAATCCCTCCCTCTCCGCCATTTATATCGTGTATGGGCCGTCGTCAAGTGGTAAGACACAGGGTTTTGGTCCCTGCATTCGGGGGTTCGAATCCTCCCGGCCCAACCATTTTTGAGATGCAGCTCCTTGATAAGGGGAGCTGTTTCTCATGATCTGTTTACTGAAAATTAAATTTTCATCAGAAACAGGTTAATTTCTCTGTGAATAAGTTGGGATGTCGTCTAATGGTAGGACAGCAGACTCTGGATCTGTATGTGGGGGTTCGACTCCTCCCATCCCAACCAATTTTCCCAGCTGAACAATCATTCCGAACAATCAACTTTTCTTCACACTCGACAGGTCATCTTATCTCGCTTAGGCATAGCAATCAAAAACGAATTATTCAATTATCATTATATCTAAAATAAATTTATCTTGCTGTTTTTCAAGACATTATAAAGGTTGTTTTAAAACACGGTGGATATTGCAGAAACGGTTGCTGAATAGCGAGTTAGGTTATAACGAAACATCGGTTTTTCGAAAAAATTAAGGAAATTAGACATGGAAAAAACATTAGCTTTCAATGAACTGGGTCTGTCGGCAAATGCTCTGGCTGCCATAGAAAAGAAAGGATTTGAGGAACCAACACCTATTCAGGTTATAACGATCCCCGTGATGCTTCAGGATGATAAGAACATTATTGCCCAGGCTCAAACCGGTACCGGTAAAACAGCCGCTTTCAGCTTACCGCTGATTGACATGGTAGATCCACTCTCCAGAAATGTTCAAGCTCTGATCCTGGTTCCCACCCGTGAACTCGCGATCCAGGTCTCAGAGGAGATCAATTCACTCAAGGGTGACAAACAGATCATAGTTGTACCGATCTATGGCGGTCAATCAATCGATCAGCAATTACGGATGCTGAAAAAAGGAGTCCATATCGTAGTCGGCTCTCCGGGAAGAATTATCGATCATCTTAACAGGAAAACCCTGAAACTTCAGGAAATAGAGCATTTGATCCTGGATGAAGCAGATGAAATGCTCAACATGGGTTTTATCGAAGATATCGAAGAGATAATGAAACATACTAATCCTCAAAAAAGAACACTTCTTTTTTCCGCAACGATCCCGAGCAGGATTAAAAGTCTTGCTAAAAAATACATGGATGATTACGAACTGATCAAGGTTAAAAATGAAACTCTGACAACTGATCTCACGGAGCAGATATATTTCGAAGTGAAAGCATCCGATAAATTCGAGGCACTCTGCAGAATTATCGATATTGAACCCGAATTTTACGGGTTGATCTTCTGCAGGACCAAGATCGATGTTGATGAAGTAGTCAATCATTTAACCGACAGAGGTTATGATGCCGAAGCAATTCACGGTGATATCTCCCAGGCACAGCGGGAACGGACCCTGGAGAAATTCAAAAAAAGAAGAGCCAACATCCTGGTAGCAACTGATGTGGCAGCCAGAGGTATTGATGTAAGCAATCTCACTCACGTAATAAATTATGCTCTTCCTCAGGATCCTGAGTCATATGTCCATCGGATTGGCAGAACCGGAAGGGCAGGTCATGAAGGAACTGCAATCACTTTTATCACACCGAGTGAATACAAACGACTGATGTTTATCCAGAGGATAGCAAAAACAGATATCAAAAAATCGAGAGTTCCCCAGATCCAGGATATTATCAATGCTAAGAAAAACAAGATCAACGAAGATATTGTTAATCTCCTTCAGAAAAAATCTGAAACCAGATATTTCAACTGGGCTAAAAATCTGCTGGAAGATAATAACCCTACCGAAATCCTGGCAGCAGTTTTACATTACTCTTTTGAAGATGATTTGAATCCTGAAGCTTACGGAGAGATCAAAGATCTCGGGACCAGAGGGAAACAAGTCGATCAGCAGGGTAAGACAAGATTATTCGTAGCTCTGGGCAGAAAAGACGGCATTAATCCGCAGAAACTGGTCGAACTTGTGCAAAGTAAAATTACCATAAAATCAAGAGCTATCAGTGAAATCCAGATCCTCGATAATTTCTCTTTTTTAACAGTACCCTTCGAACAAGCCGAGGAAATTATTGTTCGCTTTAAAGAAAAAGGTGAAAAATCACTGATCACTCATGCCAGGAAAAGAACTGATTCTGACAGTAGAAAAAGTACGCCCAGAAAGAAAAGAAAAACGTAAGAGTATTTTATCTCAGGAATAAAAAATAAAAAAATTGAAATAATTGGAGTTCGGTTTAGAGCGTTGCCGGGTAAAGCAACTGCAGAATATCCGGACAAGACAATACCTTAAAATACTTCTTATATAACGATCTGATTTTATTTAAAGATAAAAAAAAATTTGACCATGTTATTTCCATTTCTAAAGATGTATTTTCTGAAGATGTTGTTTTCGGAGAATCATTTCCTCAGGAGCAGAAATGGATAAAAAGCAGATTATGATCGTCGAAGATGAGCGAATTATCGCTGAAGACATAAAAAGGACTCTGATCAATTTCGGATATGCCGTAACCGGTATCCTTTCTTCCGGAGAGCTGGCGATCAAAGCCGCCAGAGATAAAAAACCCGATCTCGTTCTTATGGATATAATGCTGGAAGGTCCGATGAATGGAATTGAAGCTGCCGGGATCATCCGCAGTGAAATCCAGACACCGGTTATCTATCTGACTGCTTACGCCAACGAAAAAACACTTCAGAGCGCTAAAATAACCGAACCTTTCGGGTATATCATCAAACCATTCGAGGAAAGAGAATTACATGCAACAATCGAAATGGCTTTCTATCGTCACAAAATAGAAAAAGCCATTCAGAGGAAGACAAGTCAACAGGAACAATTACTTGAGTCGGCCCGTCATCTAACATCCAGTCTTGATGTTAAAGAAGTTCTCACCCAGATAGGTAAAGGAGCAACCGATATTCTACGATCTTCATCCTGTGCGATTTATCTGATGAAAGACAATCAGACTCTTAACCCGGTTGTTGCTATTGATCCTGAATTTGATCAGGAAATTTTGAAAACCGATTTATCCATAGATAACAGTTTTACAGGCAGAGCTGTGAAAGAAGGACGTGCTCTGATCTTTAACGAGGTCAGAGGTAATCCGGTGGGTATGCAGATCCCCGGAACATCTGTTATCGAGGATGAACGGGTGATCTCAGCACCTTTTCTGGTCGATAATCAAGTGCTGGGTGCCATGTGCCTGAGCAGGATCGGAGAAGACTATACTGAAGAGGATCTTACTCTGGCTGAAGCCTATGCAACATACGCATCAACAGCTCTGAAAAATGCTCAGACCCATAATCAGCTCCGCAAGGAGATGGAAGAACGTAAACTTACTCAGAAAAAACTGGTAGAAACACAATTCAGGCTTACCTCGATCTTCAAAAATGTCCCCAATATCATCCTGTATGAAAAATTCGGAGGCAGAGACTTTATCTCAGATAATATAGAGCAGCTTATTGGTATCACTGCCGATAAGATCATTGCAGATAAAATAGACATGAAAAGTCTGATGCATCCTGATGACCAGGCTCAATACAGGAATTCTTTTACGAAATGGTACAAATCCGGGGATACTAACATGCTGTCACTTTTATATAGATTGAAAAAAGCAGACGGCAATTATCTCTGGATTGAAGATAGAATGGCTCCGATAGTAAATGAAAAAGGTGAAAAATATATATCCGGTGTGATGATCGATAATACAACCCTGAAAGAAGCTGAAGAAGCCCTGCGGGAAAGCCAGCTTCAGTACAAAGCTGTGGTCGAAGACCAATCCGAACTGATAATCAGATATCTGGCCGAAGGCACTATCACCTTTATCAATGATGCTTTCTGCCGATATTATAAATGCAATCACAAGTCGTATCAGGGGACAAACTGGTTCACACATTTTACCCCGGAAAAAAAATCATCTATCCTGGATAAAATAAAAACTCTTGATAGTGTAACTCCGAATCTGGTCTATGAAGATGAAATTATTCAAGGTAAAAAAGTGAACTGGCTGGAATGGACACATCGGGCGATCTTTAACGAAGATAATCAGATCATAGAATATCAGGCTGTCGGACGTGATATTACCGACAGAAAACTGGCAGAAGCTGAAAAAGAAAAACTTCTGCAGCAACTGATCCAGTCACAGAAAATGGAGGTCGTCGGTCGGCTTGCCGGAGGCATTGCCCATGATTTCAATAATCTGCTGACGGCTATTAATGGCTATGCAGATCTGGTTCTTAAAAAAATTTCCGCTTCAGATCCGATCAGAAAAGACATCGAAGTGATTCTGAACTGCGGAGAAAGAGCATCCGATCTTACCCGGCAACTGCTTGCCTTCTCCCGCAAACAGATCGTAGAGCCCAAACTGCTTAACCTGAATTCGATCATTCTGGATATGGATAAAATGCTGCGACGACTTATTGGCGAAGATCTGGAACTGATAACTTATCCGGGTGAGAACCTGTTGACCGTAAAAGTCGATAAAAGCCAGATAGAACAGGTCGTAACAAATCTCGTTGTCAACGCCAGAGATGCTATGCAGCAGGGCGGTAAGATCATCGTACGCACAGAGAATAAGACTGTGGACCAGGAAATCAATTCTGTGGATAAAGTGATCATCCCGGGTGATTATGTTGTCTTAACGGTAAAAGATACAGGTATCGGGATGAGTGACGAAATTAAACAGCATCTGTTCGAGCCATTTTTTACCACCAAAGACCAGGGTAAGGGCACAGGGCTCGGTTTGGCAACCGTATTCGGGATTATCGAACAGAATAAAGGATTTATAATTGTTGAAAGTTCACCGAATATCGGCAGTGAGTTTATTATCTACTTTCCTGCATTTCAGGAAGAACCTCAAATTATCGAAAGACCGGTTAAAGATGATGAACTTCCCCGAGGTTTCGAGACGATT
Organism: Candidatus Cloacimonadota bacterium; assembly: GCA_016927675.1. GTDB lineage: Bacteria > Cloacimonadota > Cloacimonadia > Cloacimonadales > TCS61 > JAFGMF01. Next base: position 5,608 of record JAFGMF010000035.1, on the reverse strand, counting down.
CTGCTAACTGAAGACGAACCGAGTATCAGAGAATTTGTTATAGATATTCTGGAAGAATTCGGTTATAAGGTAATCGGTGCGACTAACGGTATAGATGCTCTGAACAAAGCAAAGAATCTTGATAAAAAAATCCATCTGCTGGTCACCGACGTCGTTATGCCGAACATGAACGGACATCAACTGGCTGATAAGATCAGATCCCTTCATCCAGATACAAAAGTACTCTTTATCTCGGGATATACCGAATCGGTAGCTGTCCAGAAAGGAATAACCGAGCTGAATGCAGGTTTTCTGCAGAAACCTTTCTCTTCTTCAGATCTGGTAAATAAAGTCAGATACATTCTGGACAATTAATATAAAAAAAAACAGGGAAGTAAAAGAACTTCCCTGCTTTTATAATCGGTTTTTTTAGAAATTTATCTCAGCTGTCAGGAATGCATGAAACAGCGGAGCTGGGGTAACATACATATAACGTTGACTATTAAGAGCGTCATTACGCCCATAATCGGCAGTCCAGTAAGCTTTTGAATAATTATCTTCTCTGTTGTTAATATTTTTCAGATCAAGCCGCAGAGAAGCATTCTTGCCGCCCACTTTGAATGTGTAGGTTATGTCGCTGCTGATAGTGAGATAATAAGGAAGTTTGGCATCTACATCATATTCCCAGATTCCTTCACCGGTTAAAGGATCTATACCTTTATATTCATCATAAAGGCTGGTATAATTTCCGTAATATTCATTCCAGAAGTTCCCTGTAAATCCGATTCTGAGTGATCCTGCCATCGGCATATTTACAAATGTGTAACCCAGAGAAACATTTGCCATTTTTTCGGGTGAATAAGGAACTACACAGCCTTCGATTTCTTCACTGGGTTCCCCAAAAAGTTCATCAACATCGAGATCATCCCAACGATTACGGGAATAGGTAACAGACATGCCTGCATCAAACTGATTCATTAACAGACCAGCCTCTAATTCTACCCCATGGTGAAGAGCTTTACCGGCATTGATTGTAACATATTCGCCTTCCTGATTGTAAGTTGATTCCAGCTTGTCTTCATAAACAGTTCGATAATAATTTGCCCCGAAATTCCAGCCGACACCCTCGTATCCAAACCCAAATTCGATTGTCGTGGCTTTTTCAGGATCAATTTTCTCAACATGTTTATCCCCATCATCATCGTACCAGGTCTGATAATCATCAGGCCCACCGGATCGACTGTACCAGTCGGTTACCTTGGGTTCTTTATATGCTATTGAATAATTGAGAAGAAGATTTAAATATTCTGTTATATTAAAGTTTGCCCCGACTTTCGGAGAGAAGAAAGAGAATGTTTTTTCGTAATCATCTTCTTCAAAGATCAGATTTCCATCTTCATCCTTCAGGGTTTTTGTGGCATAATACCAGTGATCGGTGAATTTTCCGAGCTGATAATCAAAGATCTGGATCGGTTGTTCTTCCACTTTAGAAATGTAATTTGCATACTGACCATCCAGAAGGATATTCACAGCAGGGGTTGGTCTGATATTAAGCCGGGCAAAACCGGAGATATTGGTTACAATTCCGTGATAATTATATCTGTCCTGTGCCTGGTCATAAACTCCGCCATAGTACTGGAAATCAAAACTTTCAGCTCTGTGAACTCCTCTCCAGTAACGCATTTCACCACCAACAACAACTTTGAAAACGTCGTTGATCTTATGATCGAGATAAGTATTGAAACCAAACTGTTTGTGATTGTTCTGGCTGTCATTTATCCAGGTATGATTATAATCGCGGTTGGGAAGATTAGCGCCGTAAGTGATCAGACTTCCGTTAAAATAAACACTGTCAATCATTGTCGGATCATTTTCGTTCCAGAAGATTTCGATTCCGTCAAGTTCTATCCCTTCCTGCAAGGCAACATGATAAGCATGACGTCCGAAATATTTGTTATCGTTATATTCACTTACAGGTTTATACATGATCCTGCCGGTGTTAACATCAAAGCCATCATTGTTGAGATATTTTCCACCGCCATCTCCGCGGGTAAAGAAAAGATTGGTCATTAACAGCGTATTATCGGTGATCTGCCATTCGTCCCGGATTGAGAGCTGAGGCTTATTATAATAATTAAGCTGCTCGGGATTATTATTACGATTGTAGTTGCGACCCAGAACTTCCTGAAGCCTCATATCCGTACTGGTTCTGGCCTGACGATGTTCCTGGGGGGCAACGATCAGACTGGTATTCACTTTATGGTCACCCCAGAGATTCTGCACTTCTACACCGAAAGACCAGCCATCATAATCTGTACCTATCTGATATGAATTACCGACTTTTCTTTCCAGCATAGTACTATAATTGAACTTACCGCCATATAGATTACCTGAATTATACTTGAGCAAAAAGTTGTAGTTGTAAGGTTTGTAATCCACAAAATAACCCCGGCCATCGGCTACATCATCCTCGGATGAATAACCGCCAACAGAACTACGGAAAGTCCACATCTTTTCTGGATTGGCACCTGCTCCGATAGTCTCAATATTTACCGATCCGCCAAATGCACCGGAACCATACATGGAAGAACCCGCACCTCTCTGAACCTGAACGGATTTCACAGCAGAGGATAAACCTGTCCAGTTAGACCAGTAAACCTGTTGACTTTCAGGATCATTCACCGGGATCCCGTTGATCATGATCTGAACCTTGTCAGCATCGAATCCGCGGATCTTCAGTTCTCCTTCACCAAGACCGCTGGTTGTGGAAAAAAGACCGGGTACACCTTCGAGTAACTGAGGCATGTCATCAGTTGTGTATTTACCGGAGATCTGCTCCTGAGAAACATTTGTGAAGGCAATCGGTGTTTCTCTTTTAATAGCCCGGTTCTCATTAACACTGATCCCGCCGAGTTTGATTGCTTCCACCACCATTGAGAAATTGATCACAACTGTTTCATCAGCAGATACAGTTACTTCTTTGGTTTGTTTCTTGTATCCCACAAAACTCACCGTTAACTGCTGAATACCAACTTCAACGTTCTTCAGGATGAAACTCCCATCCTTCTTGGTGTACGTCCCTGTTTTGGCATCACTTAAAAAAACAGCCGTATTGGGAAGTGGATCACCTGTCTTCTCGATAGTTACTTTACCAGCAATTGTCCCCGTCTGAGCAAAAACAAAAGCCGGTAAAATCAATAATAAAAACAAAACAGTGATGACAAATCCTTTCTTCATAAAATTCCTCCACTATTTTTTGATTGTCTTTTCCGACTTGCAAAAAAAAAAGTTTTGAACTGTTAGTGTCAAGTTAAAATCCATTATTTATAGAATAGAAAAACTCAAGCAATATTTTAAAATTAACTGTCTCGGAAAAAAAAGATTGCCAAGCTTGATAGGATCAATCATCAGGGTCTATGAGTACAATTTGACAAGGAGGAGGTATGTCTGATCTAGCTCGAATCCAATCTGCTGATCTTAAGGGAAAAATTATCCTGCTAAGAGTCGATCATAATGTCGTAAAAAAAGGAAAGATAAAAGATCCGTTTAGAATTGACGCCTCTCTGCCAACTTTGGATCTGATAATAAAAAATGGTGGTAAACCCGTGATCATGACCCATATTGGCAGACCAAGAGATAAACGGACGAAATTGATCTCTATATCATCCGATACTGCTGTACAGCCAATTATCGATTACCTTGCCGAGAAGAAGGGTTACCGTTTGTATACTCCGCAAGTTGATCCTGAAGATAAATCTGGAATAAAATCACTTGATCTTGAATCCCTGAAGAAAATTCTAAAAGATGATGCCTGGCAGGGGATCTATCTGCCAAATACCCGTTGGTTCGAGGGAGAAGAGGCTAAAGACAAAGCATCTACGGAATTGGGCAAACACCTGTCTTCATTTTGTGATATCTTCGTGAACGACGCTTTTGGCTCTTGGCAACCTCACGCTTCAACAATCGAACCGACCCGTCATCTTCCCTCTTATGCCGGGTTACTGATGCAAAAAGAGATCGACAACTTAAGCAGAGTTCTAAACCCGGAAAAACCTTTGCTGGCAATTATCGCCGGAGCTAAATTTGATACTAAGATAGGTCCGTTGAAAGCTATGTTGAAAAAAGCAGATCATCTAGTTCTGGGTGGAGTGATCTATAATGCCTACCTCTGTGCCCGGTACGGGATCAAAATCGCTGGCATCACACCGGAAGATGTTGCAGCCGCCAGCCATTTTATCGATACCCTCAGTCCGGAAGAAAGTGATAAACTTATCCTGCCTCGCTATCTTGTTGAATCAATTTTCCCGGATCGACAAGACAATTCCAAGATCAGAAAACTGGATGTTACTCAATTCAAAACTGGAGATGTCTACGCCTATATCCTCGATATGCATCCCGATTCTCTGCAGGTTCCACAATTTCAGGATAGTATTATTAAAGCAAAAACCATATTTGTCAATGCCGTTATGGGATTCACTCCACACTTTACTCAAGGTTCGGCTGCCTTATATTCCAGCTTGAATGAAAATCATCAGGCAAATAAATTACTGGGAGGCGGTGATACTCTTCAGGAATTTAAAATACTGCAACCGGATATCTATATAAAGGCTCTTTCGGATCCGAAATATTACTTTTTTACCGGTGGCGGTGCCATCCTCACAGCCATTGAACAGGATTCCCCCTACGGCATTGAACCCGTAAAAGCCCTGCTGAAATAATATTAAAGTCATAAAAAGTTGACAGAATTATAAGGTGTAACATTTTCTTGACATAGTACTTTTTCTAAAATAGCAGGAAGGTGTTGTGTCATGAATAAACTAAAACTTGGTCTGGAACAACGGGTTTTTATCCTGTATATAATTCTGACCTTTCTTCTGGTTCTGATATTGGCTTTCAGTGAATGGCAGCTGGCAAAGTTCGGCATCTGGCAATTTGAGAATAAAAGGATCAATGAGATCATTCAGGAGTATCGATCAACCCGTAACCGATTGATCAATGAATCTCAGAATTTCGTCAATCTGCTATCAACCAGTAGAAATCTGGTAACTGCCGTTACCAAGAAAGATTCAATGGAAGTCAGAAGGTTGATTGAATTTTATTCGAACAACCAGCAACCAGAGTTCCTGGCAATTTACAGCAGTGATTACGAACTTATCTATGGAGAGAATTGGGAATTGATCGAAAGCTATCTTCCGGTAATTTTCGATCATGCTGAAAATCGACCATATAAAACTTTCTATACCACATTCGGCAGTAAAATCTACCGATTGACCTATTCGGTTATTTACCATGATCTACCTGAAAATGAGATCAGCGGAATTGTGATCAGAGCCGAGTTCCAGGATTCAAAACTTTACCAGATCTACGACAGCGGTTATACCTATCTATTCCCCTACCCCCTGGAAATGTCCGGCTCTTTGCAACCTCCTTCTTTTATTCATAACAGATTCGAGAAATTGAAATCCGAAATCAGCAGATTGACAGCTGACCAGAAAACCAATTCAATATCCCGATTAGGACCAGACCTTGCTGTCGGAATCGAAATTGAATATGACCTAACCGTTTCTCCCAAAGCTGTTTTCCTGCTCGTTTACAGTCGAAACGTAAATGTCTTCGCCCAGCAGAGTGT
>JAFGMF010000238.1 GCA_016927675.1 Candidatus Cloacimonadota bacterium | reverse complement strand
CTGCAAAGCACCTTCCGGACAGCCGGGAATGCACAAGCCGCAGCCAGTGCATTTTTTTTCGTCAATTTCGATTATTTGTCGTTTCATATTTTTACTCCCTTGTCCCGGCGTAGAATTCGAAGCCGGATTGTTTCAACCGCGGATGTACACGGTTGAACTCTGATAATTTGCAGAGACTTTCGCAGACTAACACTGACTATCTAATCCGTGTTGTCCGGGCAAATCCGTGAGCTCATTTACACCATCACCGTTTTTGCTGTCGGTTTCGGCATTTTCATTACAAGAACTCTGACGTCGACATCTGTGTCATTATAGATGCAGTGTACGATATCTTTGGGGCTTTCAATAATGTCGTCTTTTTTCACCTGCACCTTTTCCTCTCCCACCAGGATAGTTGGTTTTCCTTCGAGCACGTAAAACGCCACATCCACCGGTGTTATATGCGGTTTCAAACTCTCTCCCGCTTTCAGCAGCAGATGCATGATGATGGCATGATCTTGGTCGTAGATTTTGGATGACTGAATTCCATGTGGGTTATCTGCCATTTCCAGATTTTGATAATTTCTGATTTCCATTAACTCTCCTATTTAAACGCTTTAATATTATATAAGTTTTTTATGTGAAATCGGATAATTTCATATCTTTGAAAACTCCATATATTTCCTGTGAAATCCGGCTCAATTCCTGACTGAAAATGCAGCTTTGGAAAGCACAATTTACTTTTCCAAAGGGACAGCCATTCAATTTTACTTTACTTTCGATCGTCTCCAGAATTTCCAGAAAAGTTATTTCTTCCGGAGGTCGGTTCAAAATGAATCCACCCGCCGGACCACGCACCGATTTGACCAATTCTGCCTTGCTCAGTTTTTGAAAAACCTTTGCCAGATGGGCTTCTGAAGCCTGCAGAATTTCTGACAGCTTTTTCACACTCACTCTCTCCGGCTTGTGCTGAGCAATATATGCCATGCCATGCAACGCCAGAAAAGCGCCTTCCGAAACATTTACCAGACTATTCATTTTCACCCCTTCTCTATTCTGGTATTCAAATACCTAAATACGTGTTTAACTGTCAAGCTGTTTTTTTGTTTTTCTCAGAAATCATAGCGCAGCTTCAGATAGAGCATATCATTGGGTTCGTATTGACCAAAATTTCCTTTCTCTCCAAAAAACAAATTCGCTCCCAATTGAACTTCAAATCCATCCGCCAGATCATAAACTATTTTCGGGCGTAACAGAGCATCTTCGTTATTGATACCGAGATAAGAAAACAATTCCAGTCGAAGCGTCTCGCGCAGAAAATCTTCTGTTGCCATGAAGGTCATCATGCTGGAAAATTCATCATTTTGCAAATCATCTTCATGATCCAGAATATATTCCTGAATGAATTGGAAGCTCACATTTACTCCGAACCAGTTGTGATCGTAACCAAGCAGATAATGCAGATAATCTTTATCCTTAATACCATTCTCAGTCAGATCTTCAGCAGCAAATTTCTTTCCGAGATAATACGCACCTTCCCCCCGCATGATAGCTCCGCCTATCGATTTACTGAAACTCGCTCCCGTCATCGGCAGCCGATGATGTTCCGGCTTTATCAGAAGCGTTGTATCCGGCTGCATATAACTATGCATGGCAGGATAATCATCCCATAAATAGGCAGCCATCAACTCAAAATCAAGAGCGCTGCCCAGATAGGAATATTTGAAGGCAAATTCACTGTTGGATAGTTTGTTTTCTACTTCCAAACTGGAATTATCGTAATTCAGCGGCAGCGGAAAATCCGGCATTTGCGGTGCCCAGATCGAGTTCTCATCCGGCTGAACGGCTGGCTGAAAAACGGGTATCCAAACTGCTTCAAAAGTGGAATTTCCCAGATAATAATCCAATTTGAAGGCATTTATTCCGATGCGTATTTCTTCGAAATCCGGCAAGAGAAATTCCGAAAGATCACGCGGCGAAATTATATCTGTGATGAAAACGCCATCCGCTTTTCCCCAGATGATCTGCTGCTTGCCAATCCGCAGATCAAAGTCGTCGAAATAGATATCCAGATAGGCTTGCCGCAGCAAAATATTCAATTCATCATTTATCGCATCATAACCGAATACCGGATTGGCAAAAAGTTTCACAGCACCCCTGCTATAATCCAGCCGCCAATCGAACGTATTTTGCAGAACCGAATATTTTCCCTCCTGCTGAGTCAAAGTGCCGATATAAGTTCTAATAAATCCATGATGAGCGATCTCTGCATTCAGCAGGAGAGCAGACAGCAGAATGGAGACTATAAATATTTTTTTCATAAGTTTAAAACCCCCTCCGTCCCGAAAGCTTTCGGGACTTCTCCCCTTTTGAAGGGGAGCTTGAAGTCAATGTTGTGAAACAAGAAAACTTGAAGTACCCCTTGATAAGGGGGAATAAAAGGAGGTTTTTGAAATTAATCATGATCATTTGTATTTTCCTCAAACATGTCTGTTGCATTTTTTCTCCTTCATCCTCCTTCGTTCTCAAAGGCGGAGCTTTGAGTTACGGTTGGCTTTTGTTACAACCCTCTTTTCATAATCCTTTCTGTGAACTTGTTATCATCGATTCCGATATCCAGTTTCACATTTTGCAGATGCATTCTGGTAGTATGATCTTTTTGAACATTATGCATCTCTGATAACGTGATGATCTGGTAATCTTTGATCTGTTTAACTTCTTTCACTGTAAGGATTTTAAGAAGATCTCCGTCCTCATCATAGAATTCCTTTTTTCTGCCGATCCATATATCTTTGATGACCCAGGTAATGGTTTTAGAATACATATAATCGTCTTCTCTGGGAAGGCTTTCCACCACGTAACAAGGTTCTTGATCAATCGTTTCCTCTCGCAGAAGACGATGCTCGTCATCATTAGGATGACGGTCGCCCAGATCATCATAGGTGAAATCCGATCCCATGAAATAATCGCTTTTACTGTCGCCGGAAATTCTCTTCACTTTTTTCAGAGCCGGAAGATAAATCCACTGATCATCATCTTTACTCTCCTCATCATAACTCCAGTTCATAAAAGAAGTATTTAATACATCCGCTGGAGACAGGAAGAACATGATCTTCTTTTCCATATTGCCATAATCTTTCAGAAACTGCTTGATTTCGCGCACCCGCTGCTCTCCACGGGAATTTATCAACGACATCGTCAAATCGCCTTCCTGATCTTCTCCAGATGGGCGGTTATAGACATTCTGGATAATTTGTAATCCTGTGATATCCTGTGCCATTACTTTGATAGAAATTATTAATAACACCAGAATAACAAATGTGATTTTCATTTTACTTAACATTTTCCCCTCCCTTTTTTGGAAAAAACAAATTTGTCTTGTAAAGCAGCAGATACATGATCGTGACCGTTCCCAGAAAACTGGTGAACATATTTAAAGAAACCAGAGCTCCCAGACTACGGTTGGGTGGGAAAACTGAAAACAGCAGAATCAGAAAGCCTGCGATAACTACAGTCGCATTGAAAATAATGGCTCGCCCAGAATGATACATTGTTGACTGCATTGTTTTCAGTTTATCTCCAGTTTTGTGGGCATAAATTTTATAACGCTCAATGAAATGAATTGCATAGTCGATCCCGATCCCGATGGCAATGCTGGAGATGAGCGCAGTAGTTGTACTAAGTGGAATGTCAAGGAGTCCCATCACGCCAAAGCCGATCACAGCAGTGATGATGATGGGAACTGATCCGATAATTCCCACCAATAATTTTTTGAACATCAGAGTGAGCAGAATGATGATGATCACCAGCGATAAGATCAAACTTTTGATCTGTCCTTCCAAAATGAGGTCGGTGAAAACGAATCCTTTGTAGCCGGATCCGGCGAAATTTACTTTGATCCCAAGTTTTTCAAATTCTTCTCGATATTCTTCCACAACGGCGATGGCACTGTTTATGGCTTTGGAATTATCACTTTTCAACTGGATGGTAAGATTGGCGGTTTTGAAGTCATAATCCACCACTTTCCAGAGATTTTCCGGATCGCCGCTCATTTCATAAAGTAAAAGATATTGGGCGTTTAAGTCCTGCGAATCCGG
>JAFGMF010000237.1 GCA_016927675.1 Candidatus Cloacimonadota bacterium | reverse complement strand
GATGAAGCCGCTGTTGCAGGTGCCAGTTTCTGGCAGACAGCTGTGAAAATCGAATTTCCCCTCAATCTGATTAATTTTCTCAATCTCTTCCGAATGTTATGGGGTCTGGCCTGGGCAACTATCATCGCTGCCGAAATGCTGGGGGTTCGCAATGGACTTGGCTTTCGTCTTCTGGATTTGCGTTACCTGCTGAAATATTCTGAAATGCTGATCTACCTTGGCATTATGGGAATAATTGGTGTCTGTACCGATAAACTTCTGGAAGCTGTAATCAAGTTTGAAGCTGAAAAAATCAACGGTTAAATTTTACTGTTTAGATAAGATCAACGGTGACTCTTCAGCATAACTTATTAAAATCCGGCAAATCCCTTTGCACAAAAAAGAAAAAGCATTCATTATTGCTAAAGTAAATGACCATTGACAGATTCAAAATGAAGATGGATTAGTGCTGATATCCGGATTTATTGTCAGGCTTAGGTTGACAGAACAGGAAATTTAATTTTTTTGGCAAAATAAATATCTTGATAAGTTTCTCAGGTATTTGAGGAAATTGAATAAATGTTGAAGGTTAATTTACAATAACAGAATTAGTTGATCAGTTAAACAAGTTTATCAGAAATGAGGTTAACGATGAGAAGATTTATTACAATTTTTCCCATGATTTTGGGATTGATTATCATCAACGGATGTAAGAGCCAATATATGCGATCCGGAAATCTGTATCTGCAGCAGCAGGAGTACGAAAAAGCAGCAGAACAATATCTGCTGGAAATCGAGGAAAATCCTGACAATATCGAAGCATATAAAATCCTTGGCGGGATCCATTACGAACAGAAAGAATATCCCGAAGCTTACTCGTATTACCAGATCTGCCTGCACAAAATAGCTTCCGGTGTTAATGTAAGCACTAGTATGAAGAACGACATTATAAAACTTCTGGAAAGTAGTTGGATCAGACAGTTTCAGAAAGGGCAGAATGAATTTCAGGCAGACAGATTTGATCAAGCTCTGGATTCTTTCGAGATACTTCTTGATATGGCCCCGGACAGCAGCAAAACCTTGATCATGATTGGATCAATCTATCGCAAACAGGAGAAGATGGATCTGGCAATCTCGACCTTCTCTGCTGCCGCTGATCTCGATCCTGAGAATATTCAGATACTGGATCAATTAGCTTATCTTTATTATTACATTGAAGATTATGAAAAAGCCATTAAAAATTATCAGGAAATCACCGAATTAGATCCTGATCAGATCGATGCCTGGTACAATCTGGCGGTTTTACTTGCTCAGGAGAACAATAAAGACGAAGCTGCAGCTGCTTATCAGAAACTTCTGGAAATCGATCCGGAAAATACTGATGCTCATATTAATCTTGCCATCCTTTATAACGAACAGCAATTATCGGCTCTGGCGGCTGACCATTTTGAAAAGGCATTTCTGCTCAATCCAGAAAACACTGACATCTTGATAAATCTATGTCTCGCTCTTAATTCTGCCGGCAGGACAGAAAAACTGTTCGAATATGCAAAAATATGGCATGAACGGAAGCCTGAATCACCGGATCCGCTTTATCTGCTTATCAATGTAACCGGAGAGAAAAAACTCAATTTACCCGATTTATATAATCTTTACCTGAAAAAACTTCAGGAACTCCAATAACGTGCAGATCATTATGGGGAATAACAACGGAAAAATAATATCCATTGTTGCAGGCGGAACCGAACTTCCTACCGGGGAAGTATTCAACGAACTTCTTGCTGACTCCACCCTGATACTTGCTGCCGATGGAGGAGCCGATAATTGCCTGATCAGAGGAATTTCCCCCGATCTGATCATCGGAGACATGGATTCCATCAGTCGAGATACTCTGCGGCATTTTCCACCGGAAAAGCTGATCAGAATAGATTCCCAGGATAACACTGATCTGGAAAAAGCTCTTGCCTTCTGTTCCGATCAATCTCCGCAGAAAATTCAAATATTCGCCTGGTCAGGTAATAGAATAGATCATACTATCGGTAATCTGCTTTCTGTAAGAGACTTCTACCAGAAGTATAATATCCCCGTTATTCTGCATGATCATCTGGGTACGATCAATCTTCTCGGTCCCGGAGAATATCAATTGTCTATGAAAAAAGACACCATTGTCTCGATATTTTGTCTTGATCCGCTGATCAATCTCAGATTGACAGGATTCAGATATTCGGTTGGGAATCCGAATCAGAAACCTGGATTTAGAGGGATCAGTAATGAGATTAACAAATATCCTGCTTACATTTCTCTGGAGCAGGGGCTTGTATTTGTATATTCGCAAACTTATTCCGTTAATATTGTAAAAACGAGAAACATTTAGCGAAGAGTAACAAACTTTAATAATTCTATAGAGATACAAAATCGAAGAAAAAAAACTTGCCTTGATCACCGGGCAGATAATATTTGCCTGAATGGAAAAAAGTGATTATGCTATAGCTTGGAGGACTAAATGAAAAGAATTATCCCGTTCTTTCTCGCAATAATATTATGCAGTACCTTTCTTTATGGAGAGAATCAGAAAGTCGCAGTTCTGGCTTTTGAAAAAAATGACAGAGAAAGTGATTATGTTGTAAGCCGATTGATGAAATCAGATTTCAAAGAGATTTTTGAAGAGAATGAAAATCTTGATATGGTGGACATGAAGGATTCCAAAAAAGTCTTTTCGGAATCCGGGTATTCAGATCTGTCTTATGTCGGCAAAGAAGAAATTGCCAAGATGGGCGAAACCCTGGGTGCAGATGTTGTAATCTGGGGTAATGTGTCTGCTCTTACAGCATCAGAATTTAAAGTCTTAGCCAAAGTCTTCAGTATGAAATCTCAGGATGTGATTGCTGTGACCTTCAATGTGAAAAAAGACAGCGAAAGTCGTCAACAGGCCATTAAAGATAATCTGATAGCTAAAATTGAAGAATTCAGCGGAGGTGAAATCGATAAGCTGTTAGGGATTGGAGTTCAACACTTCAACAGCAAGAACTACCCTTCGGCAGAAGAGACCTTTAAAAATCTGCTGGAAATAGATCCGAACAATCTGGAAGCTTCATTTTATCTTGGTTTGATCTATTACATTGATAAAAATTATCCCGAATCTGAGAATTACTATCTTAAAGCGCTGGAAATTGACCCGGGTAATACTGATGTCTTAGATTATCTCAGCCAGACTTATCTTAAGCAGCGAAAATATCAGGAAGCGATTGATGCATTAACGGAAATTGCCGAAAATGATGGTGATCAGACCATCTGGCTTAAAATAGGCAATATTTATGAAGAAATGGAATATTTTGAAGAAGCCATGGAATCTTACGAAAATGCTCTTTATCTGGATGAAGAATTTGCTGACGCTCAGTTGGCAATTGCTCAACTTCACTACAGGCAGGAAAGATTTGAAGCAGCCATCCCATATTTTGAACTCGCGTCCACAGCATTTCCGGATGATGATGATCTGCAGAAAAAACTGGCTAGCTGTTATAAAAAAACAGGTAACCTGGAAAATGCAATAATCCAATACGAATCAATCATTGCCGAACAGCCCGATAACTTCAGAGCGTATGTTAATCTGGCTGGAGCCTACAACGAAATGGAAAGATACCAGAAAGCTCTTGAAACTTCGAATAAACTGATTGAAATAGCTCCTGATGATCCTCGAGTTTATATCCTTATTTCCAGTACCTATAGTTTTCTGAAGAATTTTGCCAAAGCTGAAGAAAACGCCAATAAAGCGATCCAACTTGATCCTGAACTATATCAGCCTTATCGTATTCTTTCGGAAATCTATCAAAGTAGAGGATACGCTCAATACGAAGAGTTCCTCAGGCTTGAGGAAGAAGCTAAATCCGCTTACGGAAAAGAAGCTGATGAACTTGTTGATAAACGTGATCTGGCTAAAAGCAATGCCTATAACCACTTTGTCAGATCAAAAGAATATCTTGAAGAGACAAAAACCAGAACCGATAATCGCTCGGAAATGAAATATATCGAGTCCAGAGAAAATACTCTGAATAAACTGATGGAAGCAACCAAGAAAGATTTCTTCTAAAACGCACTTGATATAATCTTAATTTACCCGCCCTGTTCTCTGTGAACAGGGTTTTTTTATTTATTGGAAAAAAGCAACCTGTACAGATCAGCAAGGTCGTTTACTTTATTCAGTTTGATATTTTTTATGGCAGGTTGTTTTCTGAAATTACAAAAAATATTCAGGTACCCAAGTTTTCTGGCTTCCTGCAGACGCTGTTCTATTCTGGCTACAGGGCGGATCTCGCCACTGAGCCCGATCTCACCCAGGAGAATAGTTTCAGAAGGAACTGCAATTTCTTTATAGCTGGATAAAATAGCCGCCACCGCTGCCAGATCAAGAGACGGTTCGCTGATTTTGATCCCGCCTGCCAGTTTTAAAAAAACATCGTTGAAGCGCATGTTCAATCCCAGTTTCCTTTCCATAACAGCCAGCAGAATTGCCAGTTTCCGATGATCAAAACCAAGAGTTACCCGTTGAGGTGTGCCATAGCTTGCTGCAGAAGTCAGAGCTTGAACTTCTACCAGAAAAGGTCTGCTGCCTTCCATCACGCAACCAAGAGCAGATCCTGATGTATTCTCATTCCTGTCTATGAATACCGACGACGGATTTTCCACCTGCTGCAATCCCGTAACCTGCATATCAAAAATCCCGATCTCGTTTGTTGATCCGAATCTGTTCTTGGTGGTACGCAATATTTTGTACTGACCAGCAGATTCACCTTCGAAATAGAGAACCGTGTCAACCATATGTTCAATAATTTTAGGGCCTGCCACGCTGCCGTCCTTGGTAACATGTCCAATCAGAAAAACCGGTACATTCTTCTGCTTTGCCAGTGCTGTTATCACGGCTGTACCCTCCCTAAGCTGGGTCACACTGCCGGGAGAACTGTCGATCAATTCAGAATAAACCGACTGGATAGAATCAATGATCACCAATCCCGGCTGCAGTTCTTCCCAACCTCTGACGATATCATGGATACTGTTTGTGCATAACAGGTATACCTCATTATTGCTGCAGTTCAGTCTTTTATTCCGGATCCGGATCTGCTGCTGACTTTCTTCGCCCGAAACATATAGAACCCTGCGTTCAGCTTCAGCCAGACGGGCTGCTATCTGCAGCATTAAAGTTGATTTCCCTACTCCGGGTTCACCTCCGATCAGAATTACCATTCCCGGAACAATCCCTCCTCCGAGTACTCCGTCAAATTCCCAAATCCCTGATCTTAAACGAATCTGAACTTCACTTTCCGCAGAAAGCAGTTTTTCCGGTATGATCATCTTCCCGCCGTCCTTCTGGATCTCCCTGAGGACTCTGTTCTTACTCGCTTTTCCGGAAATTCCTTCACTCTGCCTGAGAGAATTCCAGGCTCCGCAAAAGGGACATTTACCTGCCCATTTGGGAGATTCATTCCCGCATTCACGACAGACAAAAACAGTCATTTCTAATTCTCCTTATTTTGGGAAAAATATTCTCGTGCAGTATGTATATCCGAACCAATTGCTTCGATCAAAGCTGCTCTATCGGGAAATATTAACTCTTCTCTGATCTTTTTTAAGAAAACAACCTCAACTTCATCGCCGTAGATATCACCCTTAAAATCCAGAATATGGGTCTCGACTTCCATAATCCCAGTCTTTTTAAGAGTCGGGCTGTAACCGATGTTGGTTACACTCTGGTAGATTTTCGAATTAATGATGATCCAGCAAATATAAACGCCGATCGAAGGGATCAGTTTATTGGCATCAATCGGATTAATATTCACAGTAGGATAACCCAGATCATGTCCAATCCTGTGACCTTTCACAACTTTGCCGACAAGTGAATAATGCCTTCCCAGGAAGGTTTTAACTTTTTCAACTGCACCTTCGCGG
>JAFGMF010000236.1 GCA_016927675.1 Candidatus Cloacimonadota bacterium | reverse complement strand
GTTCAGGCTGAGTTCGGCATTCTGTCACCTTACCGGACAGCGGTGATGGAAATGGCTGCAGCCTCCGGTTTGATGCTGATTCCGGGTGAGCGCCGCAATCCTCTTAATACTTCAACCAGGGGAACCGGTCAACTTATCAGAGCAGCACTGGATCATAATTGCCCGGAGATCATCATCGGTCTGGGCGGAAGTGCAACAACCGATGGCGGGATTGGCATGGCGGAGGAGCTTGGGGTCAGTTTTCTGGATCGATCCGGTAAGCCGATTGTCACTACCGGAGCAGGTCTGCTGGAGCTTGCTGGAATTGATGTCTCAGGATTGGATCAGAGGATAGGCAATACCAGGATTATTGCTGCCTGTGATGTCAATAATCCTCTGCATGGGATTAATGGTGCTGCCCGGGTATTTGCTGCCCAGAAGGGGGCTTCTTTTGATGAAGTAGAATTACTCGAACGGGGATTGATTAATTTTGCACGGATTGTTGAGCATGATCTGAACCAGAAGATTGATCAGCTTCCGGGTGGGGGAGCGGCAGGTGGACTTGGAGCCGGACTTGCTGTTTTTCTCAGGGCTGAGCTGCAGGCAGGTTTCAAACTGATTGATCGAATGACCGGTTTTTCTGAAAAAGCTCTGTCCTGTGATCTGATCATTACCGGAGAAGGCCAGTTTGACCGTCAATCATTCTCCGGCAAGGTTGTTGGACAGGTTTTAACCATCGGCCGGAAAAATAATATCAGAACAGTAATTTTCACCGGAAGGAATCGGCTGGAACAGCAGATTATAGAGAACGTTAAAATAATCGAAATAACACCCGGGGATTATAAAACGGAAAAAGCTATAACACAGGCTGGCATTTTACTGGAAAAGGCTGCCCGTGATTTTGCTCTTGGGTTGAGAAATTGATTGAAGAATCTTGAAAAATAACATTCTGACATTCAGTGTGTTTAAAAATAGCGATTTTGCGGGATTATTTATTTGATAGGTTTACATTCGGGCAGTTATTTGTTCTCATTCAGCCGCGAAAAACCACCTTATAGTTACAAAGAAAATCATGGATCTCGGCTGATCTGCGGTGTAATCAGCCGGAAGATAGCGTGAGCAGGGAAAAATAAAAAATAATAAGTTTGACATATATTTGGTATTTAAGAGTTTGGCACAAGTGATTAGTTTATTTCATCAGTTAACTGCCATATGTAAGGTAGTTAATTGTCTGTTTTAAACGATCCGGAAATAAAGTAGGAGAAAAGTATGCTTCAAGGAAAAGTGAAATGGTTTAACGAACAGAAAGGTTTTGGATTTATTTCATCCGAAGACGGGAATGATTATTTTTTACATCATTCCGCAATTGTTGATGGAAATTCAAGATCAATCTACGAAGGTGCAGAAGTTCAATTCGAAAGTGAAAACAGCGATAAAGGTTTAAGAGCCGTTCAGGTCTCTATAATATAAACTCTTAAAGCAACCGAAGCACAAAAGCCCGATCAACTGATCGGGCTTTTCCATTTATGTATCATTAATTCGAGATTATTTGTTTTCTGCCAGCAAATCGGCATACAAGGGGAATTCCTTACACAGATTCTGAACCATCGACTTGATTTGAGCGAGTTTATCTTCATTATCATAATTATCTCTTACTTCTCTGATCAAAGCTGCAATTTTAATCATTTCAGGCTCTTTCATTCCCCGGGTTGTTATAGCCGGAGTTCCCAGTCTGATCCCTGAAGCGACGAAAGGTTTGCGGGTATCAAAGGGAACTGTATTTTTATTAGCTGTGATACCGGCAAGATCCAGAGATTCTTCCATCTTTTTCCCTGAGGGACCGCCTTCTTCTTCCGTACCAAGATTTACCAGCATAAGATGGTTATCGGTTCCACCGGAAACAAGATTGAATCCCTGATCGTTAAGTGCTTTTGCCAGAGCTTTGGCATTGAGGATCACCTGATTTTGGTAATCTTTGAATTCAGGCTGCAGGGCTTCGTTGAATGCAGCAGCTTTAGCTGCGATGATATGCATCAGGGGTCCGCCCTGAGTACCGGGAAAAACCCAACGGTCAACATCTTTGGCATAATCATTTTTACAAAGGATCATTCCGCCGCGGGGACCGCGAAGAGTTTTATGGGTAGTTGTGGTAACGATATCGGCATAGGGAACAGGAGTATCGTGCAGACCGGCAGCGACCAGCCCGGCAATATGAGCCATGTCCACAACTAATTTAGCTTTCACTTCATCGGCAATTTTGCGGAATCGGGCAAAATCAATAGCTCTCGGGTAAGCGCTGGCACCTGTTAAGATCATTTGTGGTTTCACATCCAGAGCGATTTTTCTGATCTCATCATAATCGAATTGTTCTATATCTTTATTAACTCCATAAGGTACTATATTGAAAAGATAACCGGAAAAACTCAGCGGATGCCCGTGGGTAAGATGCCCTCCGTGACTTAATTCCAGGCTGAGAATTGTATCACCCGGTTTGATCAGGCTGAAATAAGCTGCCATATTTGCCTGAGATCCGGAGTGAGGTTGAACGTTTACATGTTCAGCTCCGAAAATCTTTTTAGCTCTTTCAATAGCCAGTTCTTCAACATCATCGATAAATTCGCAGCCCCCGTAATAACGACCGTACAAGTTGTAATTGATCTGATCGGTCTTCTTGCTCCAGCGGTAAGGATAGCCTTCTGCATATTTGTTGGTAAGTACAGAGCCTGCTGCTTCCAGAACAGCTTTCGATACGAAATTTTCCGATGCGATTAATTCCAGATTAGCGGTTTGTCTTGTTAATTCATTCAACATTGCCTGATATAGATCAGGGTCTTGTCTTTTAATATGATTCATAACTCAAACTCCTGTTTCTTCTTCTTTGATCTTATCAATCCTGAGTTGGTGCCGTCCACCCTCAAAATCTGTATTAAGCCATGTCTTGATTATCTCTCCCGCCAGCCAGCTTGCAGTAAAACGGCCGGCAAGCACAAGCACATTGGCATTGTTATGTTTTCTGGAAAGACCGGCAATCAGTGGCGTATGACACAATGCAGCTCTGATCCCTCTTACTTTATTGGCGACGATACTCATGCCGATACCGCTTCCACAGATCAGAATTCCCCGGTCACATCTTCCTGAGGCAACTGCCTGGGCAGCGATAAATCCAGCATCCGGGTAATCTGACGGTGCAGAAGAATCGGTGCCAAAATCAGTAACTTCATGATCATTAAGTAAATGTTTAACAGCTTCTTTCAGTTCGAAGCCGGCATGGTCTGAGGCAAGTGCGATCTTCATTCCTCTTCTTCCTCTTCTGTAGCAGGCTCATTTGCCATCAGACAGGCGAATGCCAGGGAATATAATTTATTTTTCGCGGTATCACTACGTGAAGAAATGGTTACAGGTACTTTGGTTCCGACAATATAAGTTGCCACATCAGCTTTTGCCAGATAGGTGAGAGATTTATAAAAAACATTTGCTACTTCCAGAAAGGGAAACACCAGACAGTCTGCATCACCTTCAACACAGCTTTTTACGTTTTTATATTTCAGACTTTCCGGATCAATAGACAGGTCGATTGAGAGTGGACCGTCCACATCCGCATGTTTGATCTGATCTCGATCAGCCATTTTGGAGATGAAGGCGGCATCGACGGCTGTGGGTATTTTGGGATTTGTTTTTTCCGAGAAGGATATAATGGCTACCTTAGGGCGATTGATGCCGAGTTTACGGGCAGTATCGATGACGTAATTCGTCATGGCGATTTTCTGATTGATATCTGGCCGGGGTACAAAAGCGGCATCGGTGAATATAATGAGTTTATGATGATAAGGAGCTTCAGCAATTGAAATATGGGATAACAATTTATTGGGGATGATTACACCGTTTTCTTTATCAAGCATGCATTTAGTTAGTTTTTCAGTAGAGATAAGCCCTTTCATCACCACATCTGCTTTACCGGTATTTGCCAGCTCAATGCTTTTCCTGCCGGATTCCATCTCATTCGGTTCATCAATGATTTCATATATGGAGGGATCAATATGATTCTCAGCACATGTTTTTCTGATGATTTTTTCATCGCCGACCAGAATAAAATCTGCAAAACCAAGCTGATGTGCCTGCTGGGTAGCCAGAAGAGTTGTTTCATCCTGACCCAGAGCAACAACAACCTTCTTCTTCGTTTTTGTTTTAACCAGTTCGATTAAATCTTCCAATTTAGTAATTGCCATAAATCCTCCAGTAATATTTTCTCCGAAAATAATACTTCGGTACAGGTGTCAAGAAATTATGATTGCTCACATCCCTACTTTTGATACTAGCAAGATTGATTAGCCATTTATCCTCACATCTGGTGCTGCATTTATTCAAGTTATTTATGCTGATAAAGCTGAAACAAAAAATTGACATGCCTAGAGCGAAGATAGAAAAACAATCTTGCTTATCCTTTACAGTTGCAGGTAATTAGGTTCTAATACCAGCTTATGAAGCAAAAGTGGTATTGAATTTCTCAAAATGTGATGCCAGATATATTTTCCCGGTATATTTCGTAGAATATCATCATTCTATTTGGAATCAGTTATAACTTATTCTAACAAGCATATCACCTTTGTCGGTGGAATTCAATTTTGCCAACCCTCTGCCTGTGATGCGTAATAACTTTCCAGATTCTGTACCGGCCGGTATTTTCAGTTTGATTTTACCATTCAGGATTGGCACGGTAACATCTGTTCCATTTTCTGCTTCAGTTTCGGATATTTCCAGATCGTAGATAAGATTTTCTTCCTCGCGTTGAAAATTCTCATGTTTTATCTCTTCGATCAGACAATTAAGATCGCCTGCTTGTTCTCCTCTTCGTCCGGCGTTTCCGTAGCCCGTTAATTTCAGAATTTGACCGTCAATAACTCCGGCTGGAATTTCTACAGAGACAATCGATTCTTTTTCTATCCTGCCTTCCCCACTACAGGCTGGGCATTTTTCTACGTTCTCAAATCCTAAACCAGCACATTTTTCGCAAACCACTTCGGTTTTCAGATCACCGAAGAGTGATTTTGTTATTCTATTTACTTTTCCGGTTCCGTTACAT
>JAFGMF010000235.1 GCA_016927675.1 Candidatus Cloacimonadota bacterium | reverse complement strand
TGATAACTGTATTGATGATAAGGATACTCAAGCTTTAGTTTTTTGTAGGATTGTAGTGCTTCCTCCGTATTTCCCAGGATTTCCTGGCAGTAACCTATCTTGTAATGAAGAAGAGGAATATTATTGGTGATGAACTCTGATTGACGCAGAAAATCAAGAGTGTTTAGAGCTCTGGTAAACTTTCTCTGCTGAATATAAGACTCAGCAATAAAAAAATAGGCTGCTTCTATCCGCGTAACATCTTTGGCAGAAAAGATATAGTTCTGAGCAGAGATTATGGCATCTTCAAAGTTATTGTTTTTTAAATATGCTTTCGCCAACCAGAATTCCTTTTCGGTAATATCACTGTGACTTATCTTCTGAAGTTGCTTGATTGTTTCTTTATAGTTCCGATCAAGAAAATGGATTTTTGCTGTTTCCAGAAGTGACATCTGACCAAAAAAATTGTCCGGATTAGCTTTATAAAAACTTTTATAAGCAGATAAAAGGTTTTGTTTTTCGGGTAATTCTCTGATCCTGTTGAATTCTGATTCAAGACTGTCTTCAGCAGCCAGTGATAACAGAAAGCTGATCAAAACCAGAAATATCATAAATTTCTTCAGCATTAGCATTAACAGACCTTTTTTCGGATAATTCCGGCTTCGCCGAATTTT
Source organism: Candidatus Cloacimonadota bacterium (assembly GCA_016927675.1). GTDB lineage: Bacteria > Cloacimonadota > Cloacimonadia > Cloacimonadales > TCS61 > JAFGMF01. Next base: position 8,382 of record JAFGMF010000235.1, on the reverse strand, counting down.
TTGTCAACCAACACTTTTACGATAGTATTGGGATTTGCCTTGATCAGAGGTTCATTTTCCTGGGAAAGTATTTTTTCTACTGTGAAGCAATAATCCTGAGACGGATCAGGGAAAATAATCTCCAATTCGTCACCGGGTACAAATTTGGCTTTAACCGGGATTTCAATGTAGTTATTTTCCTGACGGATAATTTCACCGATGAACTGATAATTACGAAGATAACTGGAGTTATTATGAAACAGAGTATCCTGATTTGTCGGATCAGAAAAAAAACCTTGAGTATAATGCCGATGACTGATTTTATCGAGTTCTTTGCGTAGATTTTGATCCAGAGGTTGATTGTGCCGGATTGACTGAACTGCATGTTTATAGACCCGGCTTAGATTGGCTACATAGTAAAGGCTTTTCATTCTGCCTTCGATTTTAATGCTGTCGATCCCTGCAGCAACTATTTCCGGTAGTCGGTCGAACAAACAGAGATCTTTCGAATTCATGATATAAGAACCGCGTTTATCCTGTTCCAGAGGAAAGAATTCACCGGGTCTTGTTTCTTCAACCAGGTTGTATGACCAGCGGCATGGTTGAGAGCAATCTCCCGAATTTGCACTGCGGTTGTTCAGAAAACTGCTTAGCAGGCAGCGTCCGGAATATGCCATGCACATGGCACCGTGCACAAAAATTTCCAGTTCGAGATCTGGTAATTTCTCCCGGATCTCGATTATTTCGGTTATTCCCAGTTCTCTGGCCAGAACGATTCGTTTAGCACCGGATTCATACCAGAATTGTGCACTTTTCCAGGATGTTACGTTAGCCTGAGTACTGATATGGATTGGGATTTCAGGAGCGAATTCACGGGCTAACCTGAATATTCCCGGATCAGATATGATCAGTCCGTCTACTTTTAATTCCTGGAGGTAAGACAGATATTCGGGAAGTTTTTTCAGATCATCATTGCGTGGGAAGATATTTACGGTAATATACAAGTTCCTGTTTTGTTCCCGGCAGAAAGAAGCTGCCTGGTGTAATTCGTTTTTATTCAGATTACCACAGTTAGCTCTAAGTCCAAATTCAGAACCACCTGCGTAAACTGCGTCTGCTCCAAAGTAAACCGCATATTTTAATTTCTGCAGATTTCCTGCGGGTGAGAGTACTTCCATTACTGGCTCATGATCCTCAGAAATTCCTGATTGCTTTCGGTTACCAGCATTTTGGTTCTCAGCATTTCAATACCTTGAACAGGGCTCATATTCTTGAGGAATTTGCGTAACACGAACATCCGATTAACTTCTTCCTGAGTGAGTAACAGTTCTTCCCTGCGGGTCCCTGATTTTACCAGATCGATAGCCGGGAAAAGTCTCAGATCACTGATAGATCTATCCAGAACAAGCTCCATATTACCAGTTCCTTTGAATTCTTCAAAAATAACCTGATCCATTCTGCTGCCGGTATCAACAAGTGCGGTGGCGATAATGGTAAGACTGCCTTTTTCAAGAGTATTTCTGGCTGAACCGAAGAATTTTTTCGGTTTATGCAGAGAGTTTGAATCGATACCGCCGGAAAGAACTTTTCCGCTGGACGGAGTGACCATATTATAAGCTCTGGCCAGACGAGTGATGGAATCAAGCATGATAACAACATCCCGTCCGATTTCTACCATCCTTTTGGCTTTCTCCAGTGCCATTTCTGCAACTTGAAGATGGTTTCGTGGAGTTTCATCAAAGGTAGAACTGACCACTTCGGAATTTCTTGGGATTAATATCCTTTTCATTTCGGTAACTTCTTCAGGGCGTTCATCTACCAGCAGAACGATTACATATACTTCCGGATGATTGCTGAGAACAGCGTTTGCTATATTCTGCATCAGAACGGTTTTTCCGGTTCGCGGGGCAGCAACTATCAGACCTCTCTGCCCTTTACCAATAGGGGTGAACAAATTGATTACCCGGGTAGAGATGTTTTTGGAATCGGTTTCGAGATTGAGTCTTTCTTCGGGATAATATGGAGTAAGCTTGTCAAAAAATTTAGTCTCTCGCACTTCTCCGGGTGGGTCGAAATTAATCGAATCAACTCTGATCAGGGCAAAATACTTCTCTTCATCTTTAGGCGCTCTGGCTGGACCGGATACGATATGACCCTTTTTCAGCCCGAACTTCTTGATCTGTGAACTGGATACGTAGATGTCATTCCTGCCGGGAGTGTAGTTATTTTCCTGAAATCTCAGAAAGCCGTAACCATCTTCTACTATTTCCAGACATCCAGAGACAAAGGCCAAACCTTCCTGCATTGCATTCATTTCAAATATTTTATGAACCAGTTCATTCTTTTTCAATCCTTTATAATCGAGGATACTGTAGTCTTTGGCAATTTTAGTTAACTGACTCATATTCAGCTCAAACAGGTTTTCGTGATTTTCTTCCATTATGGCTCCTTGTGATTGTTTATATCCATGAACATTACAAAAAATAATGTATGGGTGAAAATCAAAACAACAGGTTTGGCTGTCAAGCAAATTATCAAATCATTGATTTGCAGAAGTCATCATGTCAATAACTTAACTTCTGTTCATAAACATAGAGCAGATAAATTTACTTGACATTCTATGATATTTTTAAAGTTATCATTAATAACTTTGGGAAAAACTTAAGATGGTCTAATGCTGATGATATCTTTAATCATCCTGTTCAAATTTTACAGGGAGTTAAAAAAATGAAGAATATTTTTAAAAAACTGTTTTATCCGATCATTATTTTTATCATGGGTTACGTGAGTCTCCGGATCTATCGAAAAATTTCCCGGTTAATCAGGCTGAGTAATAGCCTTCCTCAGTATCTGCATAATCTGTCAGGAGTGAAACCGAAAATTGATTTAACATTTGGGTTGAATATTTCTATCTTCAAGATTGCTTTCGAGGATGAAGTTTCGTTAACGGTTGAGGAAACAGAAAATCTATGTAAAAGTTACATTAGAGAATTTTATCCACAGGTGAATGCCGAGAAAATAATCTTCGAAATTTTCATCTCGAATGAAGAAAATCAGGCTGACTGAATATTAGAATAACCGGGAATTAATATGGGAAGGTTATTTGGCAAAGAGTATCATGAGCATTCTAATTCCTGGTTTTTCCGCAGTTCGGTTATTATTTATCATGAAGACGATCTGAGTTATCGAAAGTTTTTAAACGAAAAAGGTCAGGTTGTCTTTAAATTCGAAGCTAATACTTTGAATGAGAGGCAGTTTCCTGTTAACATAGAGATTGTCTATGATCGTGAGAAACAGGAAATTATCAAGCATATCTGCAGTGAAGACGGCAGCGATAATTGCCGTCATTATCTTTCCATACTTCATTATGCCTACAAATACTTATCAACTGATATTCTTGAGTTAAATGTCATTCAAACATATCAGACAAATATGCTGGAATATAACGAATACTGGCAGAGAGTTGTCCAGAATGCGAAGATTGAGATCAGCGATATTTTCAATCCTAAGAATGACAAGATCCGATTCTACTTATCCAGTTACAGTCCTGTTAATATCAGATTGATTTCTATTCTGGCGGCTTCCCGTGAGATCAATGATGAAGATAATTCTGATTTGAAACAGAGCAGAAAGCAGATGAAGGCTCTTTCTGCAGACGAGATTGAGCTATTGGCTCAACTTCAGATTCACAAGTGTTCCTACAGCCGGAAAGGTCAGTTCTTTACCATTTACAAGCACAACTTCAATCAGTTCTTTATCTTGTTAAGATCTTTACAGAAAAAGATCTATATTATGGAAACGGGCGACAGGATATATTTCCCGGATGATGAATTCCGAATTAACTTCCAGGTTAACAGAGTGAGTTCAGACAGTTTTAAATTCAAAATCAGCAGTTCCGAGCAGATATCTGCAGCATTTGTCGGCAATACATCATATTTTTTCCGGCGTAACCAGGTTTATCCGTTGAAACTACCATTTGAGAGCAAAGTCGCCGAGCAAATACTGACAGATGGATATCCCATAAACAAGGAAGATCTGGTCTATCTTGCATCGATAGTAGCACGTCAATTGGGGTTATTAAAATGTTACATCGATTTTGACGAAGATATCGAGATTCCCAATGTTCATCACAACACTCCGATAATTACCTATCAGCTTCATCGAGAAAATAATGCCATTTACATGAAGGGAATACTTGATTATGGGAACAATTTCACCGTACCGATGTCTCTGTTGCGCTTACCTGCTGAACTTGTCAGATATGATCAGAATGGTGACATCAACTGGTTTTATATCCCGGCTCAGGTAAAATATCAGGTCTTCAGTTTTGTAGATAAACTTCCGGAACATCATTTGGACAGGATGGAAAAGGATTCACAGCTGGTTTTTACCGGAGAGAATAATATTGAAGCTCTGAAAAAAACCATATTTGAAAACAGTGATCCTGCCTGGAATATCATTCTATCAGAAGATCTTAAACAGGAATTTATCTACAGGGTGAATCTGACGCCGGTTATCAGGGCATCCAGCAGAGAGGAGATAAACTGGTTTGAGTACAATGTGAAATATGAATACAAGGATATATCTTTCTCACATAGTGAGTTAAAGAAGTTTTTCCAGAGTGGGGAAAAATTTCTGAAGGTTAAAGATGGACGACTTTTTTTCATAGAAGATCGAAAAGCTTTTCAGAAACTGGATGAAGTTCTGAAAAAGAGTGAGAAACTTGGTTCCGAATCTTACAAATTATCCATTTACAATCTGCCTTATGTATATCAGTTGCAGAATATTGATGAAGGTGTTCGGATCTACGGGGATGAATATCTTGAATCAATGTTCACGGCAATTCTTCAGCGGAAATTAAATCGGGAAAGGCCTTTACCCAAGTTTTTGCAGCCGATTATGAGAAGTTATCAGAAAGCAGGATTTCACTGGCTGAAAATGTTGGAATATTACGGTTTCGGTGGCATCCTTGCTGATGAAATGGGTTTGGGTAAGACAATTCAGGCAATTTCCATTTTATCTGATCTGCCACCCGATTCTCTTTCTCTGGTTATCTGCCCTAAAACTCTTCTCTTTAACTGGGCTGCGGAAATCGATAAATTCAATAAAAACCTCACTTATATTATTTATGAAGGAAATCAGAAAGAAAGGAAAAGTATCCTCGAGAATCTGAATGTAAATGTCCTGCTTGCTTCATATTCGATTATTTTGAACGATTTCAAAGAGTTGCAGGAATTTGAATTCAACTACATCATCCTTGATGAAGCACAACATATAAAAAATACTACTGCTCAACGTACTAAAGCTGTTAAACGGTTGCAAAGCAGGAACCGGATGAGTCTCTCGGGAACACCGGTGGAAAACAACATCACAGAATTATGGTCGATTTTTGATTTTCTGATGCCAGGTTATTTGCCTTCTCTGAAGAAATTCAGAGAAGAATTCGTAAATGGGGATCAGGTTAGTGATGCAGTGCAGGATAAACTCAAATCCATGGTATCGCCGTTTATCCTGAGACGAAAAAAGGATGAAGTTCTGATTGAACTTCCCGATAAACAGGAACAGATAGCTTACTGTAAAATGACCACGATCCAGGAAAAATTGTATCTGCAAATTCTGGATCGCGTTAAAGCAGATATCATGCTTGATCCCGATAATCTTTCCCGTAATTATATTCATGTTCTGGCCGCGTTGACAAGACTGCGTCAGATCTGTAATCATCCCAGCCTGATAGACAGCGGGGTAAAGACAGACTGCGAATTATCGGGGAAAGTAGAATTACTAAGGGAAATTATTCAGGAAGCTGTAGAAGGCGGGAAAAAAATCATAATCTTCAGTCAGTTCGTACAGATGCTTAAATTACTCAAGTCTGTAATAACCGACCTGAAATTAGCTTATGAATATCTGGATGGTTCGGTTAAAGATCGTCAGGGCAGGATTGATAATTTTAACAATAACAACAAGATCAGAATATTCCTGATCAGTATTAAAACAGGTGGATTCGGCATAAATCTAACTTCGGCAGATACGGTTATCATAGTAGATCCCTGGTGGAATCCCATGGGAGAGAATCAGGCAATAGACAGGGCACACCGGATCGGGCAGACCAAGAAAGTTATGGTGTATAAAATGATCACCAAGAATACGATTGAAGAAAAGATACTCCAGCTGCAGTATAATAAAAGGGAGATGTTTGATAATCTGATAGAAAATGGGCGGAACATTTTAAAAAACCTTGATCATAATCAGTTGAAGGAGCTGCTGGAATATCAATAATGATTGTGAATCAGATCAATCCTGACACTTTAAATGCTGAGATCAGGATCAGGAGATCCAGATTTATCTGTCAACTCCACAAAGTAACTAATATCGAAGAAGCCAAGAATTATATCTCAACAGTATCCAGACAGTATCGGGATGCTACTCACAATTGCTGGGCTTACATACTGGGCAGTAAGGCCGATATTTTTCACAGTTCAGATGCGGGAGAACCGTCAGGGACTGCGGGTAAACCGATTCTCAGTGTACTCAGAAAACATGATCTTACCAATATTGTATCAGTTGTAACCCGTTATTATGGCGGTGTGAAACTGGGTGTAAGGGGTTTGATAGAAGCATATTCTCAGTCTGTTGAAGAGGCTTTGAGTACAGGGAGTATCGAACAACTGATAGAGCTTGTCAGAGCAGAAATAAATACCGGATATGATTTCGGAGAGATTCTTAAATACAAAATCCAGGAATTGGGAGCAGTTATTGAGAATATTGAGTATGGCTCAGGAATCAAAATGCAGGTGAGTATTCCTGCGGAAAAATGGAAAGATCTGGACATTTATCTGCAGGAAATGGAAAAATCAGGGAAACTTGGTTTTAGTTGTGATCACTCTGAGTAAATAGATCATACTCCTCTGGTGGAGGGGTGCCAGATGTATTTATGCAACTGAAGCTGCAGTCTGATTGGTCTGTTCTGTTCCAGAATCCATTCCGCAAGCAGTTGAGGAGAAAGTAATCCATAAACCGGGGAAAATACTACATTCGCAGCATTCCAGTTCCATTTATCCAGCTGAGACAGACTCCAGTCAAAATCGTGGCGGTCACAAAGCACAAATTTTAATTCATCGGTTGCAGGATTGATCCTCTCCAGGTTTGAAAGCAGAAAGGAAGTACTTTCTCCGCTGCCAGGGCATTTCACGTCTACAATCTTATGAGCATAATCGGAGATATCATCCAGACTGATACTGCCGTTCGTTTCTAACAGGATTTGATATCCATACTGGTGCAGTTCGTGGATCAAGACGATAGTCTCTTTTTGGATCAGGGGTTCACCGCCGGTAATTTCCACCAGTTTACAATCACTGAGGGATTTGATGGTATCAATGATCTCGGTGATGGATTTTTTCTGAGTAGCCTGATAACTGTAAGTTGTATCACAGTAGCTGCAACGCAGATTGCATCCTGCCAGTCTGATGAACAGACAGGGCAGTCCGCTGAAAGCAGATTCACCCTGGATACTGAAAAATATTTCCGATAAATCGATCATCAGAAAGGAAGGTAAGGAAAGTCTTTATGATAACCAAGCAGACTGTCTATATCGCGGTTTACCTGTTGAGGGTGTCCGATCACGAATTTTTCTCTGTTACCGGTCCGGAAAAATTCATATTCATCGGGATTGTATTTGAAATATTCAAGAACTTCCACATCGCCGTAAATCGGTTTTCCCTCATGAAGCAGCAAGCGGATTTCATTCATACCGCAAAGAAGCAGGTTTTCGTAAGGATCTTCATCAATTTTATCAAGTAAAAGCAATTCGCTTGTTTTTTCTGATAATTCTCCGTATTTCTTGGGAAGCATAAGAGCTTTGCCGGCATTTACAGTAACAAATCGAAAAACTTGTTTCATGGGGATATCGGGGAAATTTTCATGAAAAATTTTAATTTCTGTGAGCATGTTAGTGCTTCCGGACATGGTGGAGTCGGTTCCGATCACCAGATTAACGCCGAATTCGAGGCAGTCTTGTACGTCGATAGTTTTTCCGATCAGAAAAATATTTGATTCAGGACAACAGCAGATTGAGGTTCCGGCAGCAGCACATTTTCTGATTTCAGCTCTGGTGAGGGCAATTCCATGAATTATCAGGGTGTTGGGCTGCAGCAGTCCGGCAGCTTCTAATTTGCCGAAAGCAGATTTGGCACTGTCGTTAACACCTTCCGCCAGATGGAGTATGAAAGGCATTTTACCTTTCGTCGATTGCCATTCTTCACTCGCCGATCTGCCTCCCCACCAGTTTCCTAGAGAGATGGAATGACATTGTCGGTAATCCGGGGTAACCAAGATCGGAAACTGGTTGTAGTATTCTGATTTCTGATTCGGTGCATGATCTTGAACTACTGTGCAGCCGGAAAATAT
>JAFGMF010000234.1 GCA_016927675.1 Candidatus Cloacimonadota bacterium | reverse complement strand
TCCTGCGAATATTGTGGAAAACGGAGAAAATGCCTGCATGAGAGACCGCTGTTTTTCTTCCATCCGAATAAATCCATATCAATATGTAGCAGGTAACCGCGAGTTGATGATAACAACATATCTGAAACTGAAGATAATCATTGAAGGAGAAGTTTCTCTGCGGGGCAGCTGGAATTCAACCGATAATTTTATAGATGATATCGGCGATGATTTTTTTCTGAATAACAATTCATCCAGGCATTGGAGGATACCCCGAACACCAGCAGATGAATATTCTCTAAATCGAAGTAATCAGATTGAAGAATTCCAGATAATTGTTGATAAAGAGGGGATCTACAAGATAAGCTACGAATATCTGATCAATCAGTTAGATGAATATTTCCTGAATAATGAATTGAATAACGAATTAGCCTTTGACTGGGATGATATCGATCCCCGTTATCTTGAACTTACCTGTGAAGACAACGTTGTCCCGATCCATTTTTCCGGAGAATCCGATGGGAGTTTTGATCCCGGAGATTATTTCGAGTTTTACGGGCAGCGACATTCCGGGGATGTTTGCTATTACGATGATTATACTGCAGAAAATGTTTATAATCTTCGCCTGAATAATTATCTCGGAAGTCGCATGGCTGTTGAAAATGGTGGCCTGGAAGAAAACAACAGCAGTAATTTCTATATTCCGGATTCTTTTCAGGAAACAGTTTATTTTGAAGAGCAGTTAACGATGGATCACCTCGGAGCTCAATTTGTCTATACCTCAAATGATTATTACAGAGAAGATATCTGGTTCTGGAAAAAAATCTCTGCACCCAATCTGGAAATCATACCATTTGAAATTGAATATCCTCACGAATCAAATATCAGAACATATTCAGCAGAAATTTCTCTTTTCGGTTTGACTTATAACAAGAATGATTATGAGGCGATAAATCATCATGCTATCGTCAGGATCAACAACTCCATCATCAATAATCTGGAATGGTATGGCCAGAATGAGCAGATTTTCCAGAATCAAAGTCCTTTACCGAACAGTTATCTGCATCATGGTGAAAATATCTTATACGTAAGCCTGCCGGGTGTTCCCGGTGTAACCAACGAACAGGTAGCTCTGGATTATCTGGAACTAACATACTGGCGCAGATATATGACAGATCGGGATGAATTCAGATTTTCCAAACCTCAGAACAGACCAAATGGTCTTTATCAGTTTGAACTGGAAAATTTTACAACGGATCAGGTTTTTGTTTACAAACTCGGAGCGAGTTTTATGGAAAACCTGCAGATCGAACCATTTTCAGAAACCGGAGAAGCTCCCTATAAGGTATCTTTTCAGGATTATGTTATCTCCAATGAAATTGACTATTACGTCGTGAGTGAAGAGAAGAAGAAACAACCTGTGCTGATACGCCCCAATCTGCCTTCGTCTTTGAAGGATCCATTAAATAAGGCAGAGCTTGTGATCTTAACAACAGAAGAATTCATTAATTCCGAAGGTGTTGCCAAATACAACGAAATCTGGGAAAGCCAGGGTTATCATGTAATCACAGTAACCGCAGAAGATGTCTATGATGAATTCAATAACGGTATCAGAAGTGCTGAGGCGATCAAGGATTTCTTTGCCTATGCCTATCATAACTGGTCTGATCCTCTGATATCACATGTACTGTTACTCGGTGATGGCATTTTGGATGAACGGGATTTCAGTGTTGACCGGAAATACAATATTATTCCGTTCCGGAGAATCTGGGCGGATAAGATCGGAGCGATTGCCAGTGACAACTGGTTTGCCTGTTTTATCGGCGATGATCCGGTGCCGGATATTAGTATTTCCCGAATCACCAACTGGAATGAATCCCAGATCCTCGATTGTGCAAATAAGAGCGAAAGTTATCTTAATAACCCGAATTATCAAAATCTCTGGCATAGTCATGTAATTCTCTCAGCTGGAGGAAATCCCTCCGAAGGCAGTTTTTTCGCCAAACAATGTGAGCGGATTAATGAAAAATGGATTCCCGAAGATTATCATGTTACCCGGGTTTATTGTAATACTACCGACCTTCCTCAATCCTATTACGGTAATACCACAAAATTAATTACCAATATCAATAAGGGTGCCCTGTATCTCAGCTTCATGGGACATGGCGGCGGCCAGGTCTGGGCTGATTATAACCTGTTGAACATGGCAGATATCAGAACTCTTAATAACCAGAATTATCCCTTTGTTTCCAGTCTCTCCTGTTACGCTTCCGCTTTTAATTATCCCCAAAGCGCCTGTATCGGCGAAGAACTTATTCTGGTTGCCGATAAGGGTGCTATCGGTCAGGTCGGATTTACCGGTTACGGATACCTTTATGCAGATGAGATATTCGGGAATTATCTCACCGAGGCGATTTTTACCAAGCAACTCAATTCGGTTGGGGAGATAATTTCTTTTACCAAGGCGAAATTCTATGGCTCTTACGGCTTAAGCAGTATCGGGATTGCCCTTACTCAAGGCTGCGCTCTTCTTGGTGACCCGATGATCAGATTAACCCCACCTCATACAAAAAAGCCTGTTCTGCTGAGCCAATATAATCTTGCAGTCGGGGATACCTTGGTCATATCATCTCCGGTAGGCCCTGATATTAATCGAGGTAAATTTCTTATATATGATGAATTTGATTCACAATTACCATTAGATCAATATTATCCCTTCGAAATGCCGGTAATCAACGATACTCTCTGGTCGTCAGATTTTATTGTTCCCCAGACCGCAGATGATATCTATTCCAGAAAAGTGAAGATTTTTGCCTTTGGTGATACTATGGAGGTCACGGGAATCACCGAATTTACCGTAGGAATGTCTGCTGCTGCCAATATACAGATAATACCTGAGATTCCCACACAGGCTGATACAATCCATTTTCAGGCTGACTTTTTTGACCTTGATGGAATTGAAACTGTTGAATGTGTCGTTCTCTATGAATCTACCTTACCCATGAATAACATTGACGGAAATACTTATAGAACAGTTCAGCCATTGTCTCCAATGTCTACGGGAACTTATGTCGAATATTATTTCAATATTTATGATCAGGAAGGAGAATCCACTGCTACTGAAATCAGAAATTTCACCATTTCCGGTCCGGATTTGTTCCTTCAGGGATTTGAACTTACAACCCAAAATTATCAACCGGTCGTGAAAACGAAAATCCAGAATATCGGTTCTCAGGAATCCAGCGAATGCATCTTGAAATTATATGATATTTTGAGCACACAAACTCTGATCAGTGAAATCACCGTTGCACCATTGGCGATCATGGAAGAACGCTGGGAATATCTTCCGATTCCGTTATTAACCGGTGAGTATGAATTCAAGCTGTTCGCAAATGAAAATCAGCAGGCTTTTACCGAATATTTCTATCCATCTAATAATCAGGTTTTTACTGATGCCTATACGATCAACATGTTCGAAGCCGGGCTTGAACCGGTTAATGCGAGCAGTATCGACGGAAATTTTGAGTGTATGTTTCCGGCAAATCTGCTTTCGGAAAATGCAGTTTTTTATCTAAACAATATTCCGTATCTAACACCTCTCAATCAACCTGATATCAGCACGATTACATTGGCAGACAGTTCACAATCGAGCAGTTATGAAATCAATCTGCTGAATCAGGATCTGCTGGCAGACAGTCTGGGGCATTTCCCTGCAGAAAATAGAGTGATGCTCTCATTTAACTACAGTAGTCAGGATTCTCTGATCCAGCTCTGGGAGAATAACGGCACCTTTGCGGTTTACAGATATCAGGAAAATTACAATAAATGGATATTTCAGGGTGGAGAAATTTATCCCGAAGAAGATAAAGTGAATTACTTTACCGATAAAATCGGGATTTATACGATCCTGATCAATAATGACGATACACCTCCCCGAATTGAAGCCAATGTTGAAGGACAGGAATTTACCAACGGCGGATATGTTTCTAAAAACGGTGTCATTTCCTTCCTGCTGTCCGATGAAAATGGAATCGATGTTTTTAACAATACGATCTACCTCGAAGTAGATGGAATTAACATTCCTGCTTCAGATTAT
>JAFGMF010000233.1 GCA_016927675.1 Candidatus Cloacimonadota bacterium | reverse complement strand
TGCCACGGTCTGCCCGACCGGGGCTATCATGGATCCTAAAAAGGGAACCAGGAAAAAAGCCGTAATCATTGAAGAAAAATGCATCGGGTGTACAATCTGTGCCAAAAAATGTCCAGTCAATGCCATCACCGGCGAAGTAAAACAACCTCATTCAGTGGATCAGGAAAAATGCATAGGCTGTGAAATCTGTTATCAGGTTTGCCCGAAGCAGGCAATAGAGTTGAAATAAAACAGATTGATCGATAAATAATGATTTCTTATCTGAAAGAAAAAAGACTGCAGCGAAAAGCGCAGAGATTACTCACATCAGGCAAATATGAGCGTGCCTGGAAATTTTTTCAGGAGATCATTCTGCTCAATGATTCCCCGGAAAATCAGTTCAATCTTGCTCTGGCTCTGATTGCCCTTAAACGTTTTCAGGATGCATCATTCTATCTGGAAAAGGTCAATCAGAACTATCCGGAAAACGAGTTAGCAGCCTTGACTCTGGCTGAATGTTATCTCAGACTCAAATTGTGGGATAAAGCGTCTGAAGTATATCGTGTGCAATTGAAATTCAAACCGAATAATCAGTCATTACTGCGTTATCTGCAGAAATCCGAGGATGTTGTAGCCCGTGAGAAATATGTCCGAGCCAGGGATTTAGCTGACGCAGCGGAGCGATCAGCATCGCAAAAGCAGTATCAGGAGGCTCGGGAGAAGCTTGAAGAAGCATTATCTTATATGCCTGACGACCCTAATATTCTTAATAACCTGGCAGCCTGTCATTGGCGGCAGAAAGATTATGAGAAAGCTTTTTTTTACCTGGAAAAAGCTTTCAAACTTGCTCCCGGAGATAAAAAAATCCAGAAAAACCTTGTTTCTGTTAAGCGGCGGCTTAAAAATTAAAAAACAAAGTCTTATTGACAAAAGTTGGAAGATTAATATTAATTGAGTAACTGGTGTTTATTTGATCACTGATAAAGATTTCTGGAGTTGAATCATGAAAATAAAATTGGTCATGTCATTATGCTTATTAATGATCATATTTCCTTTAATATCGGTGCAATTCAACAATATATACCATAAGAATTATGGGGGGATAGACAGGGTTGTTCTGGTTTTTAGTGAGCGACCCGTGTATTCTCTGCTGGAATATGAAGATTATTTTCAGGTGGAAGTTGATTATGGTGTGAAAGATCCCACAGTAAAAGAAGAGTATTTTACCGATAATCAGGTACTCCGCAGTTTCAGATATCTCCAGTACGATGAGAAATTAATTATCAAGATCAATCTTAACGAAAATAGCAGAATGTCAACAGGATCTGATTACAAAGTCGAAGTATTGGAATTATCCGGTTCAGTATTTAAGCTTGTTTTGGATGTTTTTAATACTTCCACACCCAAAACGATCAAGGAACATCAGGAATATGCGGATTTCTATAAATCTGTCGGCTATAATGAAAAAGCAGAGATGCACCTGAACCATATCGAAAGGTTGAAATCAGTTTCAGAGGATAGCGGATCTCCCGCCATTGTAGAAGAAGTAACAGAAACTGTTGTTGAAGAAAAACCTGTTGAAGATATTCAACCTCAGCAGACGAAGGTTGAACAGGAACCTGAGGCAACTGGAGTGCAGAAATCAGTTCCCGGGATCACAGAGTTTTTTATCAGTATTTCGATAAAAACCTGGATTCTGATCATGATCATACTGGTTATTCTGGTTGCACTGTTAATTGTATTCCTGAACAGGCAGCCGTCGAAGCCGAAATTGAAGAAGGGTCAATATCGAAGTACACAGGGTTTTGGCAGTGATGAATTCCGCCGTAAAATGGTCTTTAAAATGGCGGAAAGTGGCTGGGAAGAAGAAGCTATTGCCAAAGAGCTTAATATCAGGATAGAAGAAGTTCAGAAGATCCTTAAATCCTGATTTTCTGCCAGGAAATACATGATTTCCCAGCAGAGGCGATGATGAAAATAGGTGTTATAGGTTTTGGAGCAGCTGCTATTGGATTTATTGAAAGGATCAAGGATTCTGATCATGAAATCCATATTCTGGAAAAGAGTAAGGACATCTATTCATCAAGTATTTCAGGCATCAGAGCGGACGGTAAGCTTTTCGTTTCCAATCAGATGGGTGGTGAACTTGATCTGGATCTGGATCTGCAGAAAAGGCTTGTTGAGTTTTATATAGATCAGACTTCGGAACGTTCTTACGAAAGCGGGAGCTCTTTCGGAGATAAAGAATACTACAAGAATTTTTACCGGGAAGGTTTCCAGCCAATCCTGTCCGATTTTTATCATCTTGGCACAGACCAGCTTAAAGAAGTTCTCTTCAATCTATATCAAAAATATCTGAAATACAAGAACATCCACTTTCATTTCGAGCACAGGATAAGCAATGTTGAAATCCGGAACGATCAGGTTATCCTGAACAATTCCGAAACCTACGACATGGTTATAGTAGCAGTAGGTCGAAGTGGTCATGATCTGATCCGTTCAATCCTGGCCAGATTTCCCGAGTTGATTCTGGATAATACTAAAGTCGATCTGGGTATCCGATTAGAACTGCCCAACCATATCGTGGAAGATCTTAACCGCGAAATGTACGAATTCAAAGTTAAATATAAAAGCGTCACCGGGTACATGGTCAGAACATTCTGTAATAACCCCTCCGGTTATGTGGTGACAGAGAAATACGATGATTTCGTTACAGTTAACGGTCATTCCAAGTTACGCCAGAAAAGCGGGAACACGAATGTTGCAGTTTTAACGACCATTCAACTAACCCAGCCTTTCAATGATCCTATCAGTTATGGTACTTATATTGCAAAATTAACTAATATCCTGGCGGGTCAGGATAAAGTTATTCTGCAGACTTACGCCAATTTTAAAAATTCAAAACGTACCAAGAATTTGTATCGGGTTGAACCGACCCTTGCTTCTGAAAATTATATCACTGGAGATATTAACCTTGCCTATCCGCGACGGATAGTATCAAGTATAATTGATTTTATCGAAAATCTGAACAAGGTGATACCCGGGATCGCCAATGATGATAATCTCGTTTATGCACCGGAAGTGAAATTCTACAGCAACCGTCTGTGCAATCAGAAACTCGCAAAGTTAAAATTTGCCGGGGACTGCTCAGGAAACACCAGATCAATCATTTACGCTACGGCTCATGGCTGGATTACAGCAGAGAAAATCCTCAATCCTCAAGATGAGTAAGCAGGAATTCCGGGTTTATAGTTGGAATATCCCGAGTCTTTTTCCGAAAGGTTGTTAACATGACGGAGAGGTTAATGAATTCAGTGTTCTGCTGGCAGGAAAAAACAGGGAGAACTGGGTTTTTATCAGATTCGGTTACCGGGCAGTTCTATAATTGAATAAGGATCGATAATGCATCTGATAGCTCTTGGATTTGCCCCCGGTATTTACTGGCTCTGGTTTTTCATCAAGAAAGACAAGTGGAATCCAGAACCCAAAGCAATGATCCTGAAAGCATATTTTCTGGGGATATTCAGCACAATTCTGGTACTCCTGGTCCAATTGCCATGTAAATTTTCATATCTGACAGGGGCTGTGCTGGTTGCACCAATTCTGGAAGAATCGGTAAAATTCATGATAGTATTATTCTTTTTTTACCCGCATCGTGAATTTGATGAACCGATCGACGGGATTATCTATGCATCAGCGGTTGCACTTGGTTTTGCCTCGATAGAAAATGTTTTCTACATGTTCGGAGTAAATTCTCAATCGCGCTACCTGCTGCCCGGTGTAATCCTGGTGCGATCTTTACTTTCGGTTCCCGGGCATGCTCTTTTCTCCAGCATCTGGGGATATGCGCTGGGCAAAGTGAAATTTACAGATTCGAGAAAAAAACATCTCTTACTCGGCAGCAGTCTGATCTTGGCGATGATAGCTCACGGATTATTCAACCTGTTTTGTCTAATCGGAAATTTCTTCTCGGCAGGATTGCTTATCCTGATTGTTTTACTTTGGGTGCTACTAAGTAAAAACATTCGCAAAGCCATCGGCAAAACCAGTTATTTCGCTCCGAAATAGCATTAGGATAAGTGTTTTCGGAGGGAGGAGTCCCATGTTTAAATGCAGAATAATTGTGGAAAAGAGAAGTCATTTTCCCGAGTTGATAGAAAAATATCTCGATCGGGATTACCAGAAAGAAGGATTTGGTCCCTGTGAGCTTTTTAGTGAAGGGCAGGAATTTGT
>JAFGMF010000232.1 GCA_016927675.1 Candidatus Cloacimonadota bacterium | reverse complement strand
TCTGAGATCAACAGGGCACCGGTTCCCGTGGGACCGAGCAGACCTTTGTGCCCGGCCAGGCCAAGGAGATCTATTTTATCAGTTTGAAGATTCAAGGGAATCGTTCCGGCTGATTGAGCTGCATCAATAACAGTAATGATCCTGTTTTGTTTACAGATTTCTGTGATATTTTGTACTGGCTGGACTATCCCGGTTAAATTTGAAGCATGATTGATAACACAGGCTCTGGTATTTTTTCTGATAGCCCGGGTTATTTTATCAGGGTCGATCAATCCAAGTTTGTTTGCCTGGATAATAGTCAGGGTGATCAGACCTTTTTTCTGCAATTCTCTGAGAGGTCTGATCGTGCTGTTATGTTCCATGGATGTTGTAATAAAATGATCTCCCTCTCTGGCAATCCCCTGGATAGCCAGATTCAGGGCGGATGTTGCGTTAGCAGTAAAAATCACCCGCATTGGATTGGAAATTCCGAAGAGAGCAGCCAGTTTCTGCCTGGTATTGAACACTATCCGTCCTGCTTCTACAGCCAGTTTATGACCTGATCTGCCCGGATTTGCACCTGTCTGGGTAAGATATCTTACTACAGCGTCGATAACTTCCGGAGGTTTAGGGAAGGAAGTTGCTGCATTATCGAAATAGATGATCCGGTTATCTATTGACATGATAGATGAAATGTTCACCAAGATCACTGATTTCGAATTTAAGCTTGTTCTTATTAAGAAGCCGGGCAACGTTTTCTAGTGATGCCTGACTGTCCAGCAGCACTTCAAAAGCTACGTTTCCTGTCTGGATTTCATTATTGACCAGAACAACAGGTTGAGGGCAGGATAAGCCTCTGGTATCAATTTGTTTCATTATTGACTCCTTGTGATTCTTTTTTCAATCATACTAAATCCGATAAGAGTGCAGAATACAAGTCCTGCAATTGTAATATAAGCGCCGTAATTACCGATTCCAGCCGGGGAGGAAGCGAGAGAGAAATTGTGGGCAAAAGCTGCGCCGGATATCATTCCGATCACAAAGATACCTGCATCGGAATCACCTTCTCCGCTGAGTATCAATTGTCTTCCCGGGCATCCGCCAGCCAGTGAGAAAGCCAGACCTGCCAGAACCATTCCCAGGAAATTCCAGAGATGCTGTGTATGAGCCACAGGCTGCCCCTGAAACCCGATCCGGAATTGACCGAAGATAAGGTTCATGATAAAAGCTGAAACGGCAAAGGCTGCAACTCCGCTGAACAGATGAAAATCTTTGACGATAAAAATATCCCGAAGAGATCCCATAGTACAGAAACGACTCCTTTGAGCCAATATGCCGATGACCAGACCAGCAATCAGACTGATCAATATAGGAGCCCGTTGGGAACCGGGACCTGTTGTGCTGGAAAAGACCGGTTTAAAATGAGCCAGTAGAAGAAACAGAAAAATTATCATGATAACGGGAAGAATCCAGCCATTAATCTTGGATCTTGCCGGTTGGGAACGTCCCAGATTATAACCTTTACGTAAGAATAGGGTACCGGCAAATATTCCAGTGATCAGTCCTGCTATGCCCAGAACAGCATTCAGATCACCTCCGGCCAATCTGAGAAAGGCTCTCCATGGGCAGCCAAGAAAAACCAGGGCTCCGATCATGGCAAAGAAACCCAATACGAATCTGATGATAGTGGAAGATCCTCCCTGGGGTTTGAATTCTCCCTTGATCAGGGAAATTATCGTTGCCCCAAGCAGGATTCCGATGATTTCCGGGCGTAGATATTGAACAACCGAAGCTCTGTGTAAACCTAACGCTCCGGCAATATCACGTTCGAAACAGGCTACACAAATGCCCATATTAGCAGGATTGCCTAATTTCTGCAGAAGTGAAGCGATAATTCCGATCATCAATCCGACAATAATTATTCCGGAACGACTGGATAAAAAATTCTTCATAATTTGCTCCTGTATTTTAAAATTTTTTAGTTAGAGATTTCTCGGGCAGGTAATAAAACTCTTAAAAACAAATATGGTTTTATCAAAGGCGTGTTAATCTGATCTGCTTCTCTTTACCCGAAAGAGTATCCTCTGATGGATTCTAGCGAATACGTCAGGTAAATCCGGGTAAAGATAACATCATAATTTCAATTTATCCTTTAGGAAAAATATGTTTTCCTGAAAATAGATTGAATTGGATCGTGTCAAGTAAATTTCTCCATCACAGCACCGCTTTAGTTATTGAGTTGAGATAACCGGCAACTGCCGGAGACATATCGAAGTGTCGAATTATTATTTTTGTCTTATCCTTCGATACGTTCAGCTGATGCTGAACTACTCAGGATGACATTTTCATTATCAATCATACTCTTATGTACTTCCTAAAACATGGATGTTTTATATTATTAAAAACCCCTCTCGGCTAAAGCCGAACTCCAGCCTTCGTTAAAACTCCGGTTGGCAGGCAGGATGACATGATAGTTAATTATCCCAAAAACTCTTGTCACACTGCCTGTCCCGTCGTAGTTTCGAAAACCTTCGGAACGAAGTCGGAAGTAGGATCCGGCAACTGATACTTAAATTCTAATTTTCCCAAGATCGTCATTGATTGCGATAACCCATTTTAAGCCTTTTGATACCTGATAATCTATCCGGCCATTCAATTGATTTTCGATCAACATGAAGACATTTTTCATGCCTACAGAGCCCATGGTTCGCAGGTTAACATTATTCTTAACTCCAATGCCGTCATCACCCAGTTCCAGAACGATTTCTTTACCTTTTGGGTGGAGTCTGATTTCTATCCGGCCTTTACTTTCGTCTGGGAATGCATGTTTGAAGATATTGGAGATCAATTCGGAAAGCACAAGAGCCAGCGGTATGGCTGCATCTATGTTAACCTGAATTTCATGCAGATCAAGATCAAGCGTAATTTCTGTTTCAGGTTTCCGGTAACTGAGCAGAAGATGATTAACAAGTTCCCTGATAAATTCTTTTAGGTTGATGCTGGAAAGGTCATTGCTTTCATAGAGTTTCTGATGTACCAGAGCCATCGAGTTTATTTTATTGATAATATCCTGGAAAGCTGCGGTTAACCTGTCGCTGCCGATCTGTCGGGCTTGCATCCTGAGCATGGAAGCAATTACCTGCATGTTGTTTTTGGTGCGGTGATAAAGCTCCTGCAGCAGCAGATTTTTTTCTTCAAGGCTTTTTCTGATATGCTCCTCAGCCTGAGTTCGCTTGATGGCAAGGGCAATTTCTTCGGAAACGAAAGAGAGAATTCCGATATCTTCTTCGGAATAAAGATCTGGATCATCATAGCTTTGCAAGGCGATCATACCTATCACCTTGTTCTCGACGATGAGAGGAACTCCCATCCAAATCAGAGATTTTGCACCGATTGTTTCTATCAGACCATTCCGAGCCATTTCGTCTTGTTGAGATCTGTTTACAAGCAGTGGTTTAGCTGTTTTGATAACGTATTTGGTAAGAGTTTTGCCAGCAGGAAAAGCTATAAATTCGTCCTTTTCATCTACATCGAAAGGAAGCGAGATGATATCGGTTTTTTCATCGTAAAGAGCTACATAGAAATTAGTAGTATCGATCACTTGTCCTAAAAGTGTACGTATTTCATAACATAACTTTGTAAGATCGTATGTTCTATTGAGTGCCTCGGATATTTTGAACAGTGTTTCCTGTTTTAACTGCATCAATTTACGCTCGGTGATGTCAGAAACAAAGTAAAGTACAGCCGGTTCATTTTTCCAACTGATAAGTGAACCATTGATAACCAGCCATCTGATCTCTCCATTGGGTTTCTCAATGCGAAAATCATAAGAGGGGATATTTCTACCCTGTAGTCTCATTTCGTAATTCCGGATAATTACTTCTTTATCTGCAGGATGCACTACATCCAGTATGGTTTTTTCTCCGATTTCCTTATGGGATAAACCGGAAATCTTTTGGATAGCAGGATTGGCATAAACGCATTTCATTCCCTGCAGCACAAAAAGACCTTCAGTCATGTTATCTACGACCGAACGGTATTTTTCCTCACTCATGCGGAGTTCTTCTTCTGCTTGTTTTCGTTCGGTTATATCCCGTGCCAGCCCCAGGATGTGTTGATGACCCCAATAGGCAACTTTTGATATTGTTATTTCCGACTGATAAATCGAGCCATCTTTGCGGATATGTCTGCCTTCAAAGCTAGCAGGCGGATCTCCCGGTTTCATCGCTAACCAGTATTTATGCATATCGTCACGATTGTGAGCATCAGGATCGAGATCCATCACATTCATTTTTTCCAGCTCTTCACGGCTGTATCCTGTTGTTCTGATCGCTGTTTCGTTCACCTCGATCAGGTTGCCCTGCAGGTCATGCAGAAAGAGCATCTCCGAAGCCTGATCGACCAGTGTGCGGAATTTAATCTCACTGGCTTTGAGCGCTTCTTCTGCTTCTTTATGCCTGCTGATATCCCGGCAAAGCCCCATTATGAAAACGTTTTCATTCAGCTTAATTTTGGTTAGAGTCACTTCGGTAGGAAATATCTCGCCGTTTTTTCTTTGCTGCCGGGCTTCAAAACGTACAGGTGTATTGAAATCCATCTTTTGATAAAAATTGCCCTTATCTTCTCTGTCGTCATAATCAGGATCGATTTCCCTGATATTCATGGAAAGCAGTTTTTCTCTGGGATAGCCATATTGATCGATCGAAGCCTGATTGACTTCTATGATGTTGCCATCCAGATCGTGCAGCAGCAGTCCATCGGCAGCCTGTTCCATCAGAGTGCGGAACTTTGCTTCGCTTTCCTTTAAATAAGCTTCTGCTTTTCTGCGTTCGGTTATATCCCTGATGGCGGCAACTCTGTACATTTTACCATCGATAACCACCTCTCTGGCTTCTATCTCAATTGGAAAACGCGAGCCATTTTTTTTGATTGCTTCGATCTCGTACGGATCGACAGATCTGCTCTGAAATTTGCTGAAAATCGTTTGATGAAATTCTTTTGGGACTGCAATCGCAAAAATATTTTTCCCAATAACTTCCTGATACGAATAGTTAAACATATTGAGAAGTGATTGATTAATATCGATTACAATGCCATTATCATGGATCAAGATGCCTTCAAATGTGAGATTGGAAAGCATCTTGAAACGTTCTCTACTATGCTTTAGTTCTTCTTCTGCCCGTTTACGCTCGGTGATATCCATGAAAGTGGTCAGCGTAGCCGGCTGATTTTGATATTCAATTCGAGAAGAATAAAGAGCCACCCATTTCAATTTTCCATCTTTGGTCTCAATTCGATATTCGTTGTCCTGAGGAATATCTTTACCTTGAATACGCTTCTGAAATTCGCTGAAAAATCGCTGCCGATCTTCTTCATAAATGAGTTTTGCCAATTCTAACGCTTCCATTCCAATCAACTCTTCAGAAGTGTATCCGCTGATCTTGGTCATCGCCGGATTGGCAAAACTCAACCTGACCGGATCTGCTTGAGCGATCACTACTCCCTGCAGGGTACTGTTGACGAGTGTCCGATATTTTTCTTCGCTTTCGCGCAATGCATCCTGAACCTGTTTCACCTCGGTTATATCGTGCTGGGTCGAAAGAATGCAGGTCTGGCCTTCGTATTGAATGAAAATTCCACTGCCTAAAGTCCAGATTTCTTTATCGGATGTGGTTTTCATATGCATTTCAAAATTCTGAATTGAGCCGTTTGTTTTTATCTCGTTGAGCCATTTATCGCGGTCGGCGGGATTTACCCAACGGTTGAAGGCTTCTGGTCTATCAATCTTATCCTCAACTTCATACAAATCAAGGCAATTAGGATTAACATATAAAATTTTACCGTCTATTGTAACGATACTCAAAGAGATCGGCAGCGTTTCGATAAGCTGCTGGAACTGCTTGTTGCTTGCTTTGAGATCGGCTTCACTTTTAATTCGTCTCTGGTTTTCCATCTGCAGATCTTCCAGCAGATTCAGGGTAGCGGTATGGGTTTTTTGTAGTTCGATAGTTCGTTCTTCAATCAGTTTTTCCAGTCTTTCTTTTTCATCGTGCTTTTCGATAACTGCTTTTCTGATCTTAAGCATGGCGCGAATTTGGGCAGTTAGTTCGCTCTCGTCTATCGGTTTGGCCAGAAAAGCATCGCCACCTGCATCTAGCGCTGCAATACGGCTTTCTTTTTCACCTTTGAGTGCAGTGATGAAGATCACGGGAATTTCGGATAAAGTATCATCTGCTTTCAGTTTGCGGCACACTTCGAATCCATCCATGCCGGGCATCACAATATCCAGCAGAATAATATCCGGATCACATTCGGCTGCGATTTGCAGACCCTGGCTGCCGGATTTAGCCGTTAAAATCTCCGCCTGCGGAAATGCTTCCCGGATCAGTGCTTTAAGGCTGATCAGATTATCTTTGTTGTCATCGATTGCCAGAATTTTAAATTTGTTTCTGTCCATACAGGAACTCCCTAATGGTTCTATGGAAAATCTCATCATCAATTGGCTTGGCCAGGAAGGCATCAAAGCCATGTTTTAACAATTTATCTTGATCTAAGCTGAGTACACTGGCGGAAAGTGCTATGATCGGAATATGTTTCAGCTTATCATCTTTACGGATCATCTTCAATGCTGTTAAACCATCCATTTTTGGCAGTGAAATATCCATCAATATCAGATCGGGCAGATGCTGTTTCGTCATTCGGACACAAGCCTCGCCATCACTGGCTTCCAACACGCTGTAGTTTTCAGTCAGCAGGGCTTTCACGGCGATCATATTATCCGCATTATCTTCTACCACCAGCACTTTGGGTTTGCCCTCCGTCTGTTTCTTTGGCAGATTTGGTCTTTCCTTTTCATATATTTGTGAAACCGTCATTCCCTGCACTGCCTGCAGCAGTTCGTGTCGTTTTACATCGCCTTTCTGGATGAGCTGAAATACCCTGTTGCGTTTGAGGAAATATAACTCATCCTTACTGATATGCTTGGCAGTCAGAATAAGTACGGGAATATGAGCAGTACGATCTTCATTGCGCAGAATTCGCAGTACTTCAAAGCCGTCAATGCCCGGCATCATCAAATCCAGAATGATGGCGTCGGGAATAGTGTGAGAGATGATCTGCAGAGCCTCGCTTCCGTTACGGGCAATTAATGTGCTGTATCCGCTTCCCTGCAGGAAATCCCGCATCTGAACGACGGCCGGTTCGCTGTCTTCCACCAGCAGAATAGTCTTTGTACCTGTAACAGAGGCATGTTTCAACGGTTTATAGGTATCCGGATATTCAGAATAGGTTTTACTTGTTTCTGTGATGACCTTTTCCTCTGCATCAAATTGCAGGGGTAGTGAAAGAGTGAATCTGGATCCTTTTCCCACTGTACTTTCTGCTCTGATATTTCCACCCATCAGATTGGCATATTTCTGTGCAATTGCCAGTCCCAGTCC